>JBAWCX010000453.1:0-5449 GCA_049590495.1 Binatus sp. (SeqCode) | reverse complement strand
TGTGAGCATCGGCCCACTGCGCAACGATATGCGGCTGACCACCGAAGCTGTCCTGCTGGAACCAAGCCTCGATATCTGGCGCCACCAGTTGGCCCGCCTTTGGTCCGCTCTTGTACTTCACGATAGGACCTAATTGCTGCGCCACGCGATTGCGGAGCATATAGTTGGAAGCAGCCAGCGCGGATGACGAAGAGGCCGACGCGTCATAGGACGCCGCGGAAGGCCGTGGCTGAAAGTACTCGTCTTTGGTGAAGGGTTGGGCGACCAGACGCGAGCCCACCGGCTTGCCGTCTGGTCCCATGAGTACGCTGCCATTGGCCTCGAATGGAAACAGAGTCTGTCCTATAGCCCACAGCGCTAGAGGATATATGATGCAGCAAATGACTACTGCGAAAGCAAGTAACCATAAACTTTTTGATATATAGCGCGACATCGTCTTACTCCTTCAGTTCACGCCGCTTAGACAGTCAAATGCAGAGCGACCAAAATCAAGTCAATTAACTTGATGCCCGCGAATGGCATTATGACGCCGCCTAAGCCCCAGATGAGCAAGTTTCTTCGCAACAGGGCATCCGCTCCGAGCGGAACGTACTTGACGCCTCTCAGCGCGACTGGAATGAGCGCGGGGATAATGAGCGCATTGAAGATGACCGCCGACAATATCGCCGAAGTGGGCGAGTGTAGATGCATGACATCCATCGCCACGAGCCACGGCAAAGTTCCCGCGAATAGCGCTGGGACGATCGCGAAGTACTTAGCAACGTCGTTTGCAATCGAAAACGTCGTTAGCGCACCGCGGGTCATCAGTAGCTGCTTCCCGATCTCCACAACTTCGAGCAGCTTGGTCGGATTGCTGTCGAGATCGACCATGTTGCCCGCCTCTTTAGCCGCTTGGGTCCCTGAGTTCATAGCCAGGCCCACGTCCGCTTGTGCGAGGGCCGGGGCGTCATTGGTGCCGTCACCGATCATCGCGACAAGTTTGCCCTCCGCCTGTTCCTTGCGGATATAGGCAAGCTTGGACTCGGGCGTGCATTCGGCCACGAAATCATTCACACCCGCCCGCTTCGCAATGGTTGCGGCAGTGAGCGGATTATCGCCCGTAATCATGACAGTGCGGACTCCCATCCTATGGAGTCGCTCGAGACGCTCACTTATAGCGGGCTTCAATACGTCTTCGAGTACCACCACACCGACTACTTGTGCCGCCTCAGTGACGACCAGCGGGGTAGCGCCCTCGGTGGCGACGCTGTCTACGATCGCCTGTAAGTCTTTCGGTACAGTTCCGCCCTGTTTCTGAACGTATCGAACAACGGCGTCAGGTGCACCTTTGCGAATCTGTTTTCCATCGGCCAGATCGATCCCGCTCATGCGGGTTTGCGCAGTGAACGCGATGAAACGGGCGTCGCTAGCGTTGATCAAGTCCGGTGAACCGCTCTGCTCTCGATAGAGCGTCACTATGGTCTTTCCTTCCGGCGTCTCGTCGGCGACCGAAGACAACGCAGCCAGGCGGCCAACATCATTGGTGCTATACCTGCCGACGGGAATGAACTTCGTGGCGTGACGGTTACCCATCGTAATTGTGCCGGTCTTGTCGAGCAGCACCGAATCGATGTCACCGGCGGTTTCTACCGCCCGGCCGCTCTTGGCGATGATGTTCGCCTGGAGCGCGCGATCCATCCCCGCAATTCCGATTGCGGCCAGCAGAGCGCCGATGGTCGTGGGAATCAGGCACACCAACAAGGCAACCAGTGTTGGAACATCGGTACCGAGGCTCTTCAGCTGCTGGGTCACACCGAGGTAGCCCGTCATATAGACCTCGGCATTCCGGGCCATCGGCAAAAGCGGAACAACTACGATCAGAAAGATCAGCGTGAATGCGCTAAGAACCAGAGTGAGAGCTATCTCGTTGGGCGTGCGCTGACGGACTGCGCCTTCGACCAACGCAATCATTCGATCGAGAAAGGACTCGCCAGTGGCGGCAGTAATTCGCACCACGATGCGATCTGAGAGAACTCGCGTGCCGCCAGTGACACCTGAGCGGTCGCCACCTGCTTCGCGAATCACCGGGGCCGATTCTCCGGTAATAGCTGCTTCATCGACCGACGCGATTCCCTCGATGATCTCTCCGTCGCCGGGAATCGTCTGGCCCGCTTGAACTACTACCCGATCATCCGGCCTCAATTCGCTCGAAGGAACCTCTTCGATAGTGTCCTTTCCGCGAAGTCGATAAGCCGGCGTGTCGCGTCGTGCCTTTCTCAGAGAATCGGCCTGCGCTCTGCCGCGAGCCTCAGCGAGGGCGGTCGCGAAATTGGCAAACAGCACGGTCAGAAACAACCAAATGTCCAATGCTATGAAGTAGGTGATCGGAACCTGGCTTTGCGATTGGCCGATGGCTGCCTGTAAGATGACGCCGAGCGTCAGGAAGGCGCCTATCTCGACCACGAACATAACAGGATTGGCCCATTGGATGTCCGGGCGCAGCATTATAAACGCTTGCCTTAGAGCTGGTCCCACCAACTCGGGCGCAAGCAAATCCAGGCGTCGGACACGTCTAGGTGCTTGGCCTTCCTGCGGAGACCGCGTCGTCGGCGGCGCAACTACTTGGAATTGCGGCTGTGTTGACTTAGATGGTTCCATTTTTTTCCTCAACTGATTCCGGCGTCGCTCCGAATAGTGATCCTAGGAGGTCAGCCTCCAAAAGGTATAGGACCTAGATGATCGGCCAATGGGCCAAGCGCGGCTACCGGAAGAAACAATAGGGCACCGAGGATCACGATCGTGCCGAACAGAAGACAGCCGAAAGTAAAAGTGTTGTCCCGCAGTGTTCCGACGCTAAAGGGTGTTTCCTTTTTGTAGCCCAGCGCCGCCGCCATCGCCATTGGAGCGACAATCGGCAAATATCGGCTGAAGAGCATCACAAGACCGGTGGCTATATCCCACTGCCGGGCTTCCGGAGCGGGATTCGTGTTGTTGTTGAAGCCATAGGTCACTCCCAGTCCATCGAAGGCTGAACCGTTGTTCGCTGAAGCAGAGGAGAACTGGTAGACGATTTGAGAGAACCCATGTGCCCCAGGGTTACTCTCCGCTTTAGTTCCCCAATCGGTGGCCGCGAAAACACCTGTTGGCCCCAAAATCATGAGGGGATGTACCAGCAGAGCTATTACCGCGAGCTTCATCTCTCTCGCGCCGATCTTCTTGCCCAGGTACTCAGGCGTGCGTCCCACCATCTGGCCGGCCAGGAAGACCCCGATGATCAGGAACAGAAGCAGGTTGATCATGCCCACGCCTTTGCCGCCGTATATGCAGTTCACCCACATTCCCCACATGGGCGACAAAGCCGCAATCGGATTCAGACTATCGTGCTCGCAGTTGACCGCGCCGCAGGTCACGTCCACGGTGATTGCCGCGAACGTCGCGCCGGCTGAGGTCCCGAAACGGAGCTCCTTGCCCTCCAGGTTGCCAAGGTGCTGATCGACCGGGAGCCCGGCGACCGCCGGAATCGTCACGGGCAGTTTTCCACCCGGAGCGGTTACACTTGGTATTTTAAACGACTGACTTGTGGGATGGGCGGTCAGGCCGGGATTAGGTTTCAACGTATCGTAGTAGACCGACCACACAATCGTACCGGACATCAAAACGAACATGACCGAAAAGATCACCCAGGCATGGCGCATACGTTTCAACATCCGGCCGTACATCAGCACCAGACTAAACGGGAAAAACATCATACCGAAGCAGGTCAGGAAATTAGTCCACGCGCTGGGGTTTTCGAACGGGACCGCCGAGTTCATTCCGTAGAACCCGCCGCCGTTGGTGCCAAGCATCTTGATCGGAATAACTGAAGCCACCGGACCTACCACCAGTGTCTGTTGCTTGGGCTGACCGTTGTCGGCCATGCCCATTGCCGCCGGCTCCAGGGTCGAAACCGGCTGCGTGCTAGCG
This sequence comes from Binatus sp. (SeqCode), assembly GCA_049590495.1. GTDB lineage: Bacteria > Desulfobacterota > Binatia > Binatales > Binataceae > Binatus. The sequence goes on along the minus strand of JBAWCX010000453.1, from coordinate 1,507 downwards.
AAGGTCATTGGCATCCCTTGCTGCATGAACAGAATGCCCATAACGAACGCAACCGGAATGAACATGTAGACCACGACCCGCCACATATCGACGAAAAAGTTGCCTACGTGCTTCTCCGCCCGGAAACATCGAATAATCGCAGTCAACGCGCATAGTCCGACCGCGGCCGAAACGTACTGGTTGAAGATAACGAAGAAGATCTGGCTCCAGTTGGATAGGTGTTGATCACCCGAGTAGTGCTGGAGGTTGGTATTTGTAATGAACGACGCGACGCTGTTGAAGATGGTCGTCGGAGCCAACATCCCCAGGCCACGCGGATTGAGCGGCGCGAACGGCTGCACCGCCAACACAATGTAGGCGTAGATGAACATGGCGATGTTGAAGATCAGCAGCGCGGCTGCGTACTGCTTCCAGTTCTGCCCGCCGCTGTCCAGGCGCTTTTCAAACCAGCGCAGAAAGGCGGGCGGATTGTAGCGGCCGTCCATGATCCACGCCATATACCGGCTCATCGGTATTGCCAGGATCGTCGTGAAAACCATCAACGATATGGGAAGGAGCCACATTGAATTTTTACTCGTGGGCTAGAGTTAGCTGTTATTGTCGCGGCCTAGAACCATTCCGGACGAACCAACGCGACGAACAGGTAGACGAACAGACAAACGGTAACAACAGCCGTTACGTAGATCATCGTTTTACCTCAAATGTTCTCGCATGCGATCAGAAACGCATAGCAAAGTCCCATGACGGCGATTCCCAACATGAACATCGCAGGTAGCCAGATTGTCAAATCCATTGATTTTCTCCTCGGTCCGATGGGTATTCAGCAAGAGCTATGCCCAAAAATTTAGCTTGGATTGCCTTGTGGAGTCGCAGCAGCCCGAACCCAAACCTCTCAAAAATGAAATATCAGGAACCTTCATTTTGCATTGTCGGGTGAATGAGCGCCGGATAGGAAGAGTCGGCGGTCTCGATGGACCGGTCCGTGGGAACTTGAGCGGAATTTAGGATTCTAACGGGAGCAAAGCGGTCAGATCTGTGCGGAAACAATTGGCGATTGCTGGCGCCCGGGGCTTCCTTACTGCGAACCGACCGGTACAAACGGACCCCGAGCGCTTGCCGCACCCGAGGTCCGCGACGCGGGTCTATTGAGGCTGCCCGTACTTGTTTCTGAGAGCGAGGTTTAGCTGCAGCACGTTGACGAACTTCTCACCGAAGAGCCCGCCGACCGGCGCGTCCGCGTCCGCTTGGACCATCTGCTCGATCTCCAAGTGAACCTGTGCTTGATCGCGCTTGGTATCCTTGGCCCAGGCGGAGGATACGCGATCGAGCTGATATTCCGCGTTATCGAGCGTGATGTCGGGGTCCAGGCCTGAGGCAGAAGTCGTGACCATGTCTCCGGGCACATCCTGCAAGTCCGCATCGGCGTGGTCCTGGCGCCACATGTCGAAGAAGTTCGACTGTATGTCGGAGCCGTCCTTGACTGGCTCGATTACAGTTTCCGTCTTGC
>JBAWCX010000452.1:0-12003 GCA_049590495.1 Binatus sp. (SeqCode) | reverse complement strand
AAAAACGACGGCAGAAAGATTCCCAGCGTCGCGACCACCGCGCCGCGAAATCCACCGAGGATGTAGCCGATAAAAGTCGCCGTCGTGAACACCGGCCCTGGAGTCACCTGACCCACGGCGACCGCGTCTAGCAACTGCGCCTCGGTCAGCCATCGCAATCGATCCACCAGGTCGGTGCGGAGGAATGCCAGCAATACGTAGCCGCTGCCGAACAGCACCGCGCCCACTTTCAGGAAGAACAGAAACAACGTGGCGAGACTGAATGGTACTGCGACCACCGCCGCGGCGAGCGCGGCTCCTTTCGCGCCGGAGCCACGCGTGGCGACGGTCGGGATCGCGGCCAGCATCGCGCGTGCGCCGGCGCGATCTTCGAAGGCGCGAATCGCGAGCATCACGATTCCGCCGCCGAGCAGAACGATCATATCGTTCACGTCGAAGAGCGACGCGGCCAGCGTAACGATCGCAAGCGCCGCAAGCATCCGCGACTTGATAGCAGTGCGGCCGAGTCCCCACAACGCCTGCAGTACCACTGCGATAATCACGGGCTTGATGCCGTAGAGCAGGCCGACCGCCTGCGGCATCGTGCCGAAGCGCACGTACATCCACGCGATCGCGAGCACGATCGCCGCGGCCGGGATGATGAAACATGCGCCCGCGACGACAAGGCCCGCGAATCCCGCCCGCAGTTGACCGATATGAATCGCCATCTCGGTCGAGTTGGGCCCGGGGATCAGGTTGCAGACGCCGAGCATGTCGAGGAAGCGCTCGTGCGTCATCCATCGTCGGCGGCGAACGACCTCGTCCTCCATCATCGCGATATGCGCGGCGGGACCGCCCATCGCAAGCGTACCAAGCCGAAGGAACAGCAAGGCCAGCTCCCGAAGCGCCGCGCGCCGCGCCGGCCGCTCGGGATTGTCGGTCTGAGAAATCGATTCGTCCATCTAGCTAGCTTGCGGATCAGAATAGAGCTGGAAAGCGCGATTCATACCATAGGTGGTGGTTCGGGGATGACTCCACTACCAAGGGTAGTTTCGTTTCGTCAGAAAATGTTTTTTCTTCCGCAATCTGGCGTCGCCCGATTTCGGATGAGCCGGGCGAGTGTGGGGCATGCAGACTGTGGTGCATGCGCTATGGATAGCACGCCAAATCCGTCAGCGTCAGGCTGAAAAGTTCATCCCCCCTTTTCCGTTGAAGGAATTGGGCGTTAGTAGGTTCACGATCAGATTGAACATGTCCTTACGATCATGAAACTCTGCGACGATAGGACGATTTCCTAAAAACATTCCTGCGGGTATTCAAGAAGTCCGTCGTCGCTGAACAAATGAAGTTCAACTGGGATCAGCCGTGAAAATCCGCCACGCTGCCGCGCTCGCGCTTGTGGGCTGGTATCTGATGGTGCTGCCACAGGACATCGCGGATGGTTACTTCCGCTCTGTTCCGCTAGGCCGCGAATGGAAGCGCAAGGCTATCTTCGCCACCGAAGTCGATTGCGAACACGAAATCTCAAAGGGATGCCATCGGTTTCGGCACGGCGAAGTCAGCGGCCTCGAGGGTCCTTTGTGCGGCGCACTCTGCGTTGCTTCCGACGATCCGCGCCTCAAGCAAAAGTGAGTCGTCCGCCCTCGCCCGGCTTGGTTCGGGTTAGTCCGGGCAATTAAGCCACGCACTTTCAAATGACGCCACTTCCCCGTCAGCGTGGCTGAAATGACGCCGGCGCGCGCGCTTTGTCATTGGCGAAGGCGTGCGATATGAATCGAGCCACTATGGCATCACAACCCAAACAGCGAGTGGTACGCGCGTCGAACATGAATTTCACCGTGCTCGAGATGGGCGAAGCAGAAGCTCCGCTGGTACTGTGCCTGCACGGCTTCCCTGACACAGCGCACTCGTTCCGCCATCAGATGCCCGCGCTGGCCGCGGCGGGTTACCACTGCGTCGCGCCGTTCATGCGCGGCTACTCGCCGACCGAGTCCGCGCCCGACGGCCGCTACGATTCGGCCGCGTTGTCGGAGGACGCACTCGCGCTGATTACGGCGCTCGGCTACAAGGACGCGATCGTATTCGGCCACGATTGGGGCGCTGTCGCCGCATATGGCGCCGCGGCCGCATCGCCGGATCGCGTCACCAAGCTGGTTACGGCGGCAGTCGGCTATGGCTCGAAATTTTTCGAGGCGCTGGTGACCAACTACGCGCAGCAGCGGCGCTCCTGGTACATGTTTTTCTTTCAGACGAAGCTTGCCGAGGCGGCCGTGAGCCTCAACGACTTCGCGTTCCTGGAAAAGCTGTGGACCGACTGGTCGCCCGGCTGGAAATGGGCGCCCGACGACCTCGAGGCGCTCAAGCGATCCTTCCGCGCCAAGGGCACGCTCGAGGCCGCACTTGGCTATTATCGCGCCACGCTCGGCCCGGTGTTCAACATGCCGGTCGATTTGAAAATGCTGGCGCCCGCGATGAACACGCCGATCAACGTGCCCGCGATGATACTCCACGGGCGCGACGACGGATGTATCGGCGCGGAAGTGCTCGACGGCATGGAGAAACTGTTTCCCAAAGGCTTGAAAGTCGAGCTGATACCGAACGCCGGCCACTTCGTCCATCAGGAACGCCCCGACCACGTGAATGAACTGGTGCTGAAGTTCCTGAAATCCTGATAGGGTTAGGCAGTTCTCCTTTCCGTCTGCTAAATCCTCACTCATGGCCGACGAACTGCTGACCATCAAGCTCTACTACGACTACAAAAGTCCCTTCACTTATCTCGCGATGCACCCCGCTTACGCGCTGATGGAATCGCATCGCGTCCGCCTCCATTACATCCCGCACGAACTCAATATCCGCGGCGCCTTCGGCGGCGAGCTCGACGAGCGGCCCGAGCGCGAATGGCGCAAAGTCCGCTACCTCTACCTCGACGCCCGCCGCTACGCGAACGCGCGCGGCATGATCGTCCGCGGGCCGCAAAAGATCTTCGACTCGAAACTCTCGCTCATGTCCGGCTTGTTTGCCGACCGGCACGGCCTCTTCCGCCCCTACTCCGAGCGGGTCTTCGAGCGTTTCTTCAAACGCGAACTGGACATTGAAAACGCCGCCGCACTCGCCGCCGTGATGAAAGAAACGGGCCTCGACGCCGACGCCTTCAAACGCAGCGCCACGCACGACGGCCCCCGCGAACTGTCCGAGGCATTCGCCGCCGGCGATCGCGACGGCGTCTTCGGCGTGCCGACTTTCATCGTCGACGGCGAGCCGTTTTGGGGCAACGATCGGGTCGAGTGGGTCGTCAAGAAACTCGACGCGATGGGTCTGAAGAGGTAGACGCCGATGACCGAATACCAGTTCTACGCGCTGACAACCGTCATCTTGTTTTTCAAAATGGCCTCGATCTCGGTCGTCCAGGGAATTGGCCGCACTAGCACAAAAACATTCGTGACCCCGGAAGACGCCGAGTTCTTCGCGCACGCGCCGCCCGCGCAGGAAGAGGCGCCGATCGTCAAGCGCGCCGCCAACGCATGGCGCAACGACCTGGAGAACATTCCGATGTTTCTGTTCCTCGGTTTGATCTACGTGACGCTCGGACTCTGGCCGGGAGGCGCGTTCATCTATTTCACCATCTTCGTCATCGCGCGCATTCTTCACACGATTACGTTCCTGCTCGGCTTGCAACCATGGCGCACGATTTTTTTCACCTTGGGAATGGCGGTCTGTATCATTCTTTCCATTAACATATTGACCGCGGTGCTATAGCTATGAAGCCGATTCCAATCGGAACCAAGGGCAGTCACGCGAAGACTGTTGCCGCCGCCGATCTCGCCAGCCATCTCGACGCGTCACTCGCGGCCGTTCTGTCGACGCCCACGATGGTCGGGATGATGGAGCAGGCCGCCATCGAGGCCATCAAGCCGTTTCTCGACGCGGGAGAAAGCTCCGTCGGCATGTCGATCGAAGTCAGTCACACGGCGGCGACGCCGCCCGGCCATCGCGCTCGCGCCGAAGCTGAAGTCACCAAGGTCGAAGGCCGCCGCCTCGAGTTCGCCGTGCGCGCCTTCGACGATGTCGAGCAGATTGGCTCCGGGAGCCATCGACGCGCCGTAATCGACGCCGCCAAGTTCAACGACCGAATCAAAACCAAGCAGAAAAATTAGAGCGCGCGGGACAACCAAGATGGCCAACGAAATTTTCGACCGCAAGGAAGTGTACGTCGGACGCGATTTCGGCGGCATCACTTACGACATCACGCCCGATCTCGTCGCGACCTACGTCGCCGGCACCGGCGACGACAATCCATGGTACCGCGGCCCCTCTCCGCTCGGCGGTCCGGTCGCTCCCGCGCTGATTCTCCACAGCGCCGTTTACCAAACGCTCGGTTGGTATCTGCCGAACATCTACGGCAACCTCCACGCGCGCCAGGAATGGAGCATCTTCGCGCCCGTGATGGTTGGCGAGCGCCTCACGACTCGCGCCGTTATCGTCGACCGCTACGTCAAGCGCGATCGGGAGTACGTCGTGAACGAAGTGCTGGTCGGCAACGCGTCGGGACAAATCGTCTCGCGCAGCCGCACCCATCAGAGCTTCCTGCTCCCCGAACAGACCAGGCAGGGTTTCGTCGTCGATCGCACGCGCGAGAAGGATTCGTCACGCTCATTCAAAATCGGCGAGCGCGGCGGCGATCCCATCGACTCTCCGATGCGCAAGATCACCGAAGAAATGTGCGTGGCCTTCTCGGGGCCGGCGCGCAACTATCACAACGACAAGCAAAAGGCTGTCGAGCTCGGATTTCCGGAAATCGTCGTGCAGGGGATGCTCTCGGTATGCCTGGTCGCCGAAATGATGACGAAGCGTTTCGGACTCGGCTTCCTCTACGGCGGCAAGATGGATCTGCGGCTCGTCAACGTCGTATGGGGCAACGACGTCACCGGACCGAAGGGATTGATCGTCGAGCGTCTCCGCGAAGGCAGCCGCTCACGCGCCGAAGTCGAAGTATGGTGCGACAAGGCCGACGGAACCAAAACGATCGTCGGCAGCGCGAGCGCGCTCGAACTGTAACGCCGGCGCGCAAGCTCCATTACTAAGTTGTGCGAGCGAAAATATTTCTCATCGCGGCCGTTGCGTCTCTGTTCGCCGCGGGATGCGCCAATCGATGCGACTACGCGCAGACCAAATGCCAGTACCAATGCAATCGCAACTACCAGGTGTGCGAACTACATGGTAATGACGAATTCTATTGCCGCAACGAAGTAGGTAATTGCTTCACTGAATGCGGCGCCGACCGCAGCAGTTGTCATTCGTGGCTGTGGTACTGAATGACTATTGCGCAGTAGCCAGTGCTTCGACATCCGCGATCGACTTCGGCGTCGCGGCCGTCATCACTTCGTGACCGTCTTCCGTCACCAGCACGTCGTCCTCGATTCGAATCCCCACTCCGCGAAAACTGTCCGCCACTTCGTCGTCGTCAGGAGCAATGTACAATCCCGGCTCGACCGTAAGCACCATCCCGGCCTCGAGCACTCGCGACGCGCCGTTCACTCTGTACAGGCCCACGTCGTGCACGTCCATGCCGAGCCAGTGACTCGTGCGATGCATGTAGTATCGCCGGTACGCGCCCTTCTCGATTATTTCCTCGGTGGATCCGTGCAGGATTCCGAGCTGACGCATGCCGTCAACCAGCACGCGCAGAGCAACTTCGTGCGGTTCGTCGAAATGCGCGCCCGGCTTGATCGTCTCGATCGCCTTGAGCTGCGCGTCGAGCACAACCTCGTACAGACTGCGCTGCAAGCCCGTGAAGCGCGCGCCAATCGGCGACGTGCGCGTGATATCCGCCGCATAAAAGTCGTACTCGGCGCCCGCGTCGATCAGGATCAGCTCGCCGGTACGCATCTCGCGATCGTTGTTGATGTAATGCAGGGTCGCCGCGTTCGGCCCCGACGCGATGATCGACGGATAGCTCGGCCCCGTCGCGCCCTGTGAGCGAAACGCGTAATCGACCTCCGCCTCGATCTGCCACTCGCGCATCCCGCCGCGCGCCTTCGCCATCGCGCGCTTGTGCGCGTCCGCCGAAATCGCCATCGCGCGCCGCATCGCGTCGAGCTCGACCGGCTCCTTCTTCAGCCGCGCCTCGTGAACGATGTCGCGCGGATCGATTATCGACGACGGGCCCACGCCGATTCGCGGCCGCATCGTCTGCGCCCATCGAATCAGTTTCATCACCCGCTCATCCATCTTCTCGTTCAGCCCGAGAGGGTAATGGACACGCTCGCTCTTTTCGAGATAGCGCGGCAAAATCTTTTCCAGTTCGTCGATCACGTATGCTTTGTCCGCTCCGTACTCGATGATCGCGCCCTCGATTCCCGCGCGCCTGCCCGTCCACGTCTCGCGCTCCTTGTCGCGCGGCCTCACGAACATCACGAACTCGCCGTCCGGATGCCCCGGCGAAAGCACCGCCACCGACTCCGGTTCCGCGAATCCCGTCAGGTAGTAGAAGTCGCTGTCTTGCCGATAGACGAACTCGACGTCGCCCGATCGCACTGCCACCGGCGCGCTCGGCATGATCGCAGTCGCGCCCGGCGCGATCGCCTCCATCATGCGCTTGCGCCGCGCGCGAAAATTGTCGCCGTTGCCGTTAACGTCCATCACCAATCATTACGCCATGCAACCTCCCGCCACGCCAGCGCACCTCCGCTTCTTGCCGCTGTTCCACTGGGCAGAAGACATGCGATACAAAGGACAACGCTTCAGGTGTTTCATTTCTCTTAGGCAATCGTCGGGATTTGTTTCAGCTCTTTCTCGAGGCGATGGGTTGCTTCCCAGGCGTCGTAATCGGCCTGCATCGCGAGCCAGATGCGTGCGCCATTACCCACAAGCTTGCCGATTCGCGCCGCCATATCAGCACTAATGCCAACGTCGCCCACGGAGACCCGATGCAGGGTCTGCCGGCTGACACCCAGCAGAATTGCGATCTCCCCCACCGTGCGCCGGCGCCGAAGGTCAGGCATCACTTCCTCGCCGAAGATGGTGCCGGGATGAACCGGCTTGCGCGCGGCAACCTTGGCGCTGTCAACAAGATACTCACGAGTCATAGTTGAACTACCTTCCCCTTCAAAAGATCCGTATGACACTCTCAGGGCGACCAACTTTTAAGGCAATCCGGCGCGCGGCACTTCGACTTGCGTGGTTTCGATTCTGCCGCCTCGCGTCGAGCGACACTTCTCAGGATCGGAATTCGGCGCCGTCGCGACGAACAGCGTCCGCCCGTCTGCGCCGCCGAGCATGCATGCGAACGCGTCCGTCTCCACCTTGATCCGCTCGACCACCTCGCCGCCCTGCTTCACCCGAATCACTTCCGACGCCGTCGGACACGCTACCCAGATTGCATTCTCCGCGTCCAGGCAAATTCCGTCGGGCAGGCTGTTGCCGAGCTCCGCCCACACCCGCCGATTCGCAAGCGAGCCATCCGCCGCGATATCGAACGCCGTCAATCGCCGCCCGAATGTCTCGCCGACGATCAGCGTCTTCCCATCCGGCGTGATCACCATCCCGTTCGGAAACATCATGTCCTCGGCCACCACGCGCGCGACGCCGTCCGACGCGGCCATCACCAGGGTCGTCCCGCGCGGCGTCTCACCCTTGTGCAGATCGAATCCAAAGTTGCCGACGTACGCGCGCCCGCGCGCATCAACCACCATGTCGTTGCAATCGAACGGCGCAAGCTTCATCAGATCCGAGGCGGTCTTGAGCCCGTCGCGATCCAGACGCATCAGCTTCCGATCTGTCATCGACACGACGAGCATCTGTCCATCAGGCAACCATCCAAGCCCCGAAGGCCGCCCCGGCACTTCGCAGATCACTTCGCGCTTCCCTGCCATATCAACCGCGACCACCTGATACGCATGCATGTCGGAGAAATAAAACTTCCCCTCACGCCATCGCGGTCCCTCAGGAAACGCCAACCCGTCGATCAAAACTTTCAGCGTCCTCATCGCACCATCTTCCCCTTAATTGTTCTAACAGGGCGAAGCCCGCATCTTTTCTTCGCACCGGGTGCAGGGGTCACCCCTGCCCAAGGAAGCGTGAAACCCAGGCGGGTTTCACTACAATTAAGTTCCCTTTTAATCCAACGCCCCCTTCGATCTCATCGCCTCGACCTCCTCCGCGCTATATCCGAGCAACCCCTTCATCACCTCATCAGTATGCTGCCCGAGCACCGGCGCCGCCGTTTTCACTTCGCACGGAGTCCCGCTCATCCGCCAAGGAATTCCGCAATGCTGCCGCTGGCCGACCTCCGGATGCTCACGATAAACGAAGTAGTCGCGCTCCGTGAGATGCGGGTCCTCCGATACGTACTTGCTATCGGCGCAAGCGCCCGCCGCAACTCCCGCCGCCTGCAGAGTCCCGACAACGTAGGAGACCTTTCGCGTCGCCGTCCACTGACTGACTATTGCTTCGAGCGCGTCTTCGTTCTCCTTACGTGCCGCGAGCGTCGCGAATCGGGGATCACTGGCCAGTTCCGGCTTACCTATTGCAATAGCCAGTCGCGCCCATTCTGCATCGTCAGCACATGCTATCGCAACGAATTGATCGATCGTCACGTCGAGAATTTTCTCCGGCAGGTCAACGCACTTGAAAATTCCGTGCGGCGCCATCAGCGGATCGCGATTTCCGTTGCGCTCCGGCTCGTGCCCGTTCATCGTGTATTCCAAAATCCCTTCTGCCAGAAGGTCCATCGCGCATTCCCACTGGCTCATGTCGATATATTGTCCCTCGCCGGTTTTCGCGCGACGGAATAGCGCGGCGATTATCGCAAACGCGCCATGCACTCCCGCGTTGGGGTCGGCGTAGCTGAACCCCGCGTGCATCGGCGGAAATCCTTTATATCCCGTCAGCGCCGACAGCCCCGACAATGGCACCTGCGCCGGCCCGTACGCCACGTAGTGACTATACGGCCCGGTGTCGCCGTAACCCGACAGAGTAATCATTACTACATTCGGATTTACCTTCTTCACTTCTTCGTAGCCGAATCCCATCTTCTCGAGCACGCCCGCCGCGAAGTTGTTAATCACGACGTCGCTCTGCTTGATCAACCGCCACGCCGCTTCCTTCGCCTCAGGATGCTTGAAATTCAGTGACAGCGATTTCTTGCCCTGGTTGTATTGATTGAAGTAACCCGACTGGTTGAGGCTTTTGAACACGCCGTCCGGCCACGGCGGCAGCATCCGAGTCACGCACGGACGAGTCTTGGTTTCGATCCTGATCACTTCTGCCCCAAGATGCGCCAGTTGCAGCGTGCAGTATGGTCCCGCCCACACCCACGTAAAATCGCAAACTCGAATTCCCGACAGAGGAGGCTTCGCCATCGCTAAATCACGCCCTTGCGCTTGAGTTCGTCGAGCTGCGCCTGCGCAAGCCCGAGCTCGCCGAATACTTCCGCGTTATGCTGTCCCAAGGTTGGCGCCGGCCGCCGAATCTCCCACGGCGTGCGCGCGAACTTCAGCGGCGCGCCCGGATACTTATGCGTTCCCGCGACCGGCTGCGCGATCTCGACGAAAAATCCGCGTGCCTTCAGATGCTCCGAGTTGAGCAGGTCGCCCATCGTCGACACCGGCGCAAACGGCACGCGCTGGGCCTGCGCCTTGCGATACAAATCCAGCACCGTCTGCTGGCTGACCCATTCTTCGAGCAACACTTTCAGCGCGTCCCAATTCACCCCGCGCAGCAAGCGATCCTTGAAAATCTCCTCGTTCGCCCATTCGGGATTTCCCATGATTTCGACGAAATTGCGCCACTGATGCTCCTCGATGCAGCACAAATAAATGTACCCGTCCTTGCACTCCATCGTCTCGACCGGCTGGATCGGCTTCTGCCCAAGGCGCGTCGCGATCATCTTCATATACGGCCAGTACTCGAACGTCATCTCGGGCATCGACGCGACCGATTCCTGCACCGACACCTCGATATGCTGCCCGGTGCCGTCGCGAAGTTGCGCGAACGCCGCCGCCATCGTCGCGGTCGCGCCATGCACTCCGCCCTGGTATCCCGCCTGATGGCCCGCGGTCTTGAGCGGCGGCAACTCCGGATGCTCGGGGCCTCCGCCGTTCAGGACGCATACTCCGCCCGCGCACCAGATCGTCAAATCCTCGGCGCGGTAGTCGCGATACGGCCCCGTCAATCCGAACGGCAGTATCGACGTCATGATCAATTTCGGATTCGCACGCCGCATCCGCTCATACGTGAGCCCGACGCGATCCATCTCGGGTGGCGTGACGTTGTGAATCAGGATATCGGCGCCCGCCACCAGCTTCTCCAAAATCTCGAAACCCTCGGGCTGCGTGATATCGAGCGTGACCCCGCGCTTGTTGGTGTTGAGATAGAGAAACAGTCCGCTGGTCTCCGGATTCGGCTTGTCGCCCGGAAACGGCCCGCGCGTCCGCGCCCGATCTCCCGCGCCCGGCCTCTCCAACTTGACAACCTCGGCGCCCATGTCCGCCAGCAGCTTGCTGCAATAGGGCGCCGACACCATCTCGCCAACTTCAACGATCTTTAAACTGGCTAAAGCTCCCGCCATCGATACTCCATCTACCTGCGATTGCTAGAATTCTATTCGGGGAATACCTGCCGAAAAGGCTTAACCTCGACGCGCGCGAACACGCCCTTCGTCACGTAAGGATCGCTATTCGCGAACGCGATCGCTTCCGCCTGACTCTCCATATCTACAATGATAAGACTGCCGCTGCCGTCAGTGAATGGGCCCGTCATCTTCACTTTGCCAGCTCGATCCAGCGGCCGCAGATTCTCCAGATGCTCCTGCCTGACCTTAGGACGCAACGCCGCGCCGTCGGGTCCGTCATGGCCGATAATCACAAACAGCATCGCATAGTCCTTATGAAAAACGCGCTCGAATGAGCCCGCATTAATTAGCACGCCCCACCCGCGCGCGCAAAATCGCCCAACGCCGAGCCCATTCCCCAGTCGAGACTTAATCTGACGGCGATGGTAACGTCGGCGAGTCCATAAAAAAAAGAACGATCGGGCGATGAGGCGAGACCGTCAATGATCTTTCGCGAACTCAATCATGGCAAGTGTAAGACCTACCTTGCGATCTCGGAAGCGACCCGCAAGGCCGCCGTCATCGATCCCGTGCGCGACAAGGTAGAGCGCTACCTCGCGGTCCTCGCCTATCACGGATTGCGTCTGGACTCGGTCATCGACACCCACACTCATGCCGATCATCGCAGCGGCGCGATGGAGTTGGGGGAACTAGCCGGCGCGCCGGTCATGATGCATCGTCTGGCGCCCGCTCCTCACGTCGGCATCCATGTCGAAGATGGTCAGACGCTGAAGGTAGGCGACGAGGAACTTCTCATCCTCCATACACCCGGCCACACACCGGATTCGATAAGCCTGCTCGCGAAGGATCGCGTCTTTACCGGCGACGTATTGTTCATCCACGGCACCGGACGCGCCGATTTCGCGGGCGGCGATGCGGGCATTCAGTACGATTCGATCGTGCGAAAGCTGTTCACGCTGCCCGATGACGTCCTGGTTTTTCCCGCGCACGATTATCGAGGGCATACGCAATCGACCATCGGCGACGAGAAGCACTCGAATCCGCGGCTGGCCGGCAAGACCCGTGACGATTACATCAACTTGATGAACAACCTCGGCTTGCCGCTGCCCGAAGGCATCCAGGAGGCGCTGCAACCGAACCAATCCGATCTCGATGCGGGCGCGCTCAAGTTCCCGACGCTCTCGCAACTCAACCAGGTGCGCCAGTTGAGCGCGGCGGAGTTGCGTGATCGGATCGCGAGCTCCAATCCACCGATGCTAATCGATGTATGCGAGGAAGATGAGTATCGCGGCGAACTCGGCCACATCGCCGGCGCCCGCCTGATCCCCCTGAAAGAACTTCCGGAGCGAACCGGAGAGCTGGCGAATGAAAAAACCCGCGACATAGTCGCGATCTGCAGAGTAGGAGTCAGAAGCGCCACCGCCGCCGCAATCCTGACCGGTCTGGGCTTCGAG
>JBAWCX010000451.1:0-6018 GCA_049590495.1 Binatus sp. (SeqCode) | reverse complement strand
GCTACGATCGTTGCTCCCGTAGCTACTGAGGCGAGGTCAAATGCCATAAGGGTTGCTGCCAAAAGCGCAGTCCAGTAGTCCCAGAAGAGCGCTACGACGACAGACGTAATCACGCATACTGTCGCTCCCATCAATGCTTGAAGAGCGACTGCGGACCTTAGAGTGGGCAGACAGGCAAGAAAAATTGAATATCCAGGAGGATAACGTGTCTCGGCCTCCTGACATTTGCCGTTTTCGAACGCGGCATAGCCGCATCCCACTTTTAGGCCTTCCGCCGGCGCCGTATAGTGCCACGAATCCGCAGGGACTATTGCCCAATCGATGCCTGGATTCCGCAGAGGAACAAGTCTGAGCATCAGAGCCAAAACGAAGACCACAACCAGGGCAAGACGATAGCGGACTAGATTCATCTCAGACCGAGTTGCATTTTCGTTGGTGCTCGGCCTGGTTTGTACACTGCAACCGTCCTCCTGTTCAACTTGACGGCTATTGTTTATTTAAGATATTGGATGACGGTCGAAAACCTGCTCTCTTGCTGGATGAGCTCTGGCCCTCGGATTGGTCGCCGCACTCAACGCCAATGCGGAAAACAGCCTGCGAGGAACCACAAGCAGGTGTTTGGCTTGTTGGCCGATCGATGCTCGAGTTTGGCCAGGGTGGCTACCAGGCCGGTGGCTATCAAAGGACCGAGCAAGAAGTTGAAACTGGTGGCGCGAGGAGCCAAGAAGGCCAGTGTCTGGAAAAATAAAACGGAAGTCTCAGCTAGTTCGGATTCCATATCTCGTGATTCGGTGAACGCTTGAGATCGGCAATACCTCCGAGCACCTCGTTTGCATCTCCGCTGCATCTCGTAGTTCTAATGCCTCTCCGCGATGATTGGGTCTCCGCGGCGGAACTCACCCGCCGCCTAGATCAAGCTGTTGGTTCGTATCCGTGCACTCTTGATGTAGTGCTGGTAGACGATGCATCGCTTCAAACCTGCAATGCCGCCGACTTTCAATCAAAGTTCGCAGCTGTGCGAACCATACGGATACTGCGCCTACACCGCAATCTTGGCCACCAGCGGGCGATCACCATCGGTCTTGTCCATGTTCAACAGGTCATGCCTTGCGATGCCGTCCTCGTGATGGACGCCGACGGAGAGGATACAGCTAGCGGCGCTTTGAAGCTCATCCTCGCTTATTCTGAAATCAATGATAATCATAATATCAAGGCGATCTTTGCCGAACGGAGCCGCCGGACCGAATCACTCCTTTTTCGGTTCTTTTATCGGTTGTACAAGATCGTGCATCGTATTTTAACTGGCGTCAGTGTGCGAGTGGGAAACTTTAGCATTCTGCCGTCAAGCTACCTAGCGACGCTCGTTGTCATGTCTGAAATGTGGAACCACTATGCTGCGGCGTTCTTTCGTTCGGGACTTCCGTTTACGACGATTCCGATTCCGCGAGGACACAGGATCACAGGAACGTCTAAGATGAACTTCGTAACGCTGGCCGCACACGGCATAAGTGCTATTTCAGTATTCGGAGACGTGGTCGGCGTACGGTTGCTGATTGGATCCATGACTGGCTCGCTCATGGTCGTGCTCGGGATTCTTGTGGTTTGTATGATCAGGGTCTTCACCGACAAGGCGATCCCAGGCTGGGCCACCTACGCTTCCGGCAGTCTGGCCATCATTCTAATGCAGTTCATAACCGTCGCAATCAGTTTCACTTTCACCATGCTTTCGAGCAGGACCAACCTGAGCTTTATGCCGCTCCGTGACCATTCACTCTTTGTGGCTGGAGTCCAAACCATCTACTCTAATGAGTGATTTCAAATATGCCGGAACCGAACTGGAACTGTTCGCAACCGCACACAACTGGAAGTCTTACCTGTCGCAACGGATCCGGCCATTCCTCGCCGGCCATGTCCTCGAGGTCGGCGCCGGCATCGGCTCCAATACTCCTTACCTCGATCGAGGAGACAATCCGCGGTGGGTCTGCCTCGAGCCCGATCGGCAACTCGCTGCTCAGTTGAGGTTGAACTTGGGGCAAACAAACGCTTCTCGTGCGTACGAGGTCGTATGTGGTCCACTGCATTGCCTGAAAGCTAGTCCGCAGTTCGACACCATTGTCTACATCGACGTTCTCGAACACATCGAGAACGATCGCGAGGAATTGGATGCTGCAGCGATCCTTCTCAGAGCCGGCGGTCGGCTCATCGTCCTCTCGCCCGCCCATCAGTACCTCTTCAGTCCTTTCGATGCCGCCATCGGACATTGCCGACGCTACGATCGCCGAATGCTAAGAAGCCTCTCCCCGGCCGACCTGCATCTTGAGCAACTCTGGTACTTGGATTCAGTCGGTCTTTTGTTGTCCGTCGCCAACCGACAATTCCTCCGGCAGCCCATACCGACCAATGCGCAGCTCCGCTTTTGGGACCAATGTATCGTCCCGGCTTCAAGAATCCTCGATCGATGGCTTTTCGGCTCCGTAGGAAAGTCGATCGTGGGAATTTGGCGCCGAGAGTAGGTTGAGTGGCAATGAGGACAACCTTCTCGCGCATAGTTAACACCGAGTTCGGGCCTCGAACAGCCAATACTGTTCTTGCGGCAATTCTGCTAGGGGTCGGCTTTCGGTCCGTGCTCAGCGCATATGAAAAGCCGCTTTGGTTCGACGAGATCTTAACGGTCATCATGTGCCGGCTGCCAAGTGTGTCAAAGCTTTGGCAAGCTTTGGACAATTCTGCGGACACTAACCCTCCGCTGTTTTATTTCGTCGCTGGCTGGGCACATCGATTCATCTCGGATGATCACGTGGCTTATCGCCTACCCTCCATCCTGGGATTGATGCTAACGATCTACTGTACCTACCTCATTCTTTCCAAAAGAATTGATCGCTTGTCAGCGCTAGTAGGCGCCACATTTCTCCTATGCACTCAGTTGGTGGGTTATGCTGCCGACGCGCGGCCGTATGGTCTGATGATCGGGTTTGTCGCACTCGCGATTCTGGCCTGGCAGCGCACTGACGAGTCAAGGCTCTACTCCTTGATCCTCGGCATCGCGCTCGCCATTACACTTTCTCTGCACTATTACGCAATTCTCATTTGGCCAGGATTCGTTCTAGCTGAAGCAACGGTCTGGTTACACAGACGCCGCTTTCGAATGGGGACATGGATAGCATTGGCATTTGGGGCCACGCCACTATTTTTCTTCGCGCACCTCTTACTACATTTACGCCAGTACTATGGACGGCATTTTTGGTCCCATCCTAGTTTGAGCCAGATCTATTTAGCACCAGGCAACCTGTACAACTTCATAAACTACTGGGTCTGGTGTCTCACGATTGCAACGGTGATAGTGCTTATATGTTGGAGTCTAGGTAAAACCGTCGCGCTTTATTCTCCAGAACCGCAAGCGGTAGGCGAAGGCGCCTTCCCGATCGAGGAGTGTGCATTGATCGGCGTGCTTCTGTTGCTACCAGCGATCGCTGTTCTCGCAGCCAAAGTCGGCGGCGGAGGAATGACCTTCCGTTACATGCTACCGACCGTCCTGGGCGCTTCGTTAGCCGTGGGCTTTCTGACGAGCAGAGCATCTCACCTAGTAAAGGTAGTTCTTCTATCGCTGATCATGATTAACTATGGGTTGTCTTCGCTTTCGGTCATGAAGAAAGCTGTTGCTGGTTCACTACTTCAGAGACGAGTTGCGGCCGCACGTGAGGGTAAAGCAATTTTCGACGAGTATCAGGAGTTCGGCCTCCCGATTGTCATCGCGCGCGGAGGTAAGTATTTGCAAATGCTCTATTACATACCCCCTGGTCAAACCGTCAGTCTCTACGCGCTTGCAGATCCTGCCGCGGCAGTTACCTACTTAAAGTCCGACTCAGTGGATCTCGCTCTTCTTGCCTTGAGACCGTACTTCCCACTTCAGGTCGAAGACTACCGTAGTTTTGCTTCCAAGAACCGAGAGTTCATCCTGGTCTCGCAGCAGGGAACACGTCTTGACTGGTGGCCTTCGCGGCTTTCGCATGATGGTGATACTTTGAGCGTGGTATTGGCGACCAAGGGTATGCAGGTTTACAAAGTGACCCTAAAATCCCAGCAACCTCCGGAAAACGAGACACCCGGCGACACCGAAGGAACCGATAGTGATAGTGGGAACCCGGCTAGCGAAACGCAGTAGTGAGTTCAGATCTCGCGGTGCCGCTTTTACAATTGAGCAAAATACCCAGTTCTCCGTCGCTGAACCTGTGTCATCCTAAATGCTCACGAGTGTTTGTAGGTGGGACGTTTCGGCCGCATAACAACATACGATTATCGCGCCGACGGTGAATTCGCGATGAGACCCTGCGCTGCATAGTTCAGATTAATTGAGACTCGGAATTAGCTGTCTCGTCCAAGATCCGACAGCAACGAATTTGAGCGGACGGTTTGCTGGCCTCCATAAAATTCGATAATCAGCAGTGCCTGATACTGGCCTAAGGCGGTTCCCAGCGTTTGGCCTGCTATGCCCGCATGGCAGTTACGTGACATAATTGCGAACCGCAGTTTTGCAATGTAGCGAAGAACGAATCGTCACGATGCCGGAAGCGACAAATAAAGCGGAGCCATCGGTTGAGGCGACACCGGAGATGAACGGCGCCGCCGCAAGCGACGTCGACGCGGATAACCCTCGCAAAATCACGGAGGCTCTACTCAAGACATTTTTCACCGGGCTTTCATGGACCGTAGCGGCGCGCGGGCTGACCTCAATCGGTACGGCTATGCGGTACTTCGTGTTTGTGCGTTTGCTCAGGCCCTTTGACTTCGGAGTGATTGCTAGCGCGACACTGGTCTTGGCGGCACTGAGTGCTGCGACCGAGCCACGCATGGGCCATGCGCTGATCCAGCAAGAGGATCGGATCGATCCATATCTTGACACTCTATTCACGACCAGTTTCGTTCGCGGTTTGGTTATCGCAACGATCCTGGTCGTCTTCTCGCGCCCGCTGGGCACCTTCTTCCATTTAGGCGAAGCGTACACCGTATTCTGGGTAATGGTCCCGCTTCCTATCCTTCGATCGCTTCAGAGCCCACGCATGGTATCGCTTTATCGCCACCTCGATTTCCATTTCATGACCATCTTGAACGTTTCGGAGGTCGCGGCGAGCTTCATTTTCGGCCTTATCGCCGTGCTGTACTGGCGCGACTGGCGCGGTCTCGTGTTCTCGATGCTCGCTGGCGCAGTCGTGCAGGTCATCCTGACCTACTGGCTATTTCCTCATTGGCCGCGCCTCCGTTTCAGCATCGCACGCGCGAAAACGATGCTGTCTTTCGGATTGTGGTTTAGCGGCGGTGTGCTTTGCGAATTCATCGCCAAGCAACTCGACAACCTGACCGTGGGCCGTCTGCTAGGGCCCAAGGCGCTCGGCAGCTACCAAATGGCCTTTCGCGCAGGCGAGATGCCGGTCGCCGAATTCACGATGTCCGCCTCGGTGGTGACGTTTCCTATGGTGGCGCGGTTGCGCGGGGATCGACGGGCTAGATGGCGACTGTTCTGGTCGGTGATATGGGTAGTGGCTGCGGTCGGACTGGCATACGCGGCTTTCATATTCGCCTTTGGCGAGAAGGTCGTTCTCCGGTTATTCGGACCAGCCTGGATTAGCGCGGTACCTCCCCTCAAGGTCCTGTGCATTTACGGGCTACTGCAAGGATTCATGGTGGTCGGTCGAAGCTTTCTCACCGGGCTCGGGAAACCGGAACGATACGTCATCGCGGCGGCCACCCGCGCAGCAGTTCTGGCGATTGCGATCTATCCATTGACAGCTTCGCGGGGCCCCACGGGTGCGGCGGCTGCGGGTGTAATATCGATTCTGCTCGCGCTGCCTATAATGGCCTACTTGCTGGGGCAGACGAATTAGGCCGTTGAGCGCGGTAACTGCGGTCTTGGGCAACAAATCCGAGAAGCTCATCTTCCGCGGCCGTATGTGACGCTGCCGCTATTTGCTATAAGAGGCGGGAAGCGATGCGCAAAAACTTGGCAAACTATTACGCCGAGGA
>JBAWCX010000450.1:0-1739 GCA_049590495.1 Binatus sp. (SeqCode) | reverse complement strand
GACAATCGAGAGGTCGAGGTTCTCGGGCACGAACCCCGCCCCGATGCCCTGGATTTTGTGCGCGCCCGGCTTCAGCGGCTGACCGCTGCGTTTCTGTGTGATGACAGGACTCGCGGTCGGCTCGACGGCGACCGAGACGATGGCTTTGCCTTTCGTCTTCTTGATGTAGCGCGAGACGCCGGTGATTGTTCCGCCGGTGCCGACTCCCGACACGAAAATATCGACCGCGCCCTCCGTGTCGTTCCAGATTTCAGGGCCGGTGGTCGCTTCGTGAATCGCGGGATTGGCGGGATTCTTGAACTGCTGCAGCAAGACGTAGCGATTGGGCGCCGAGGCCACGATTTCCTCGGCCTTGGCGATTGCTCCGCTCATGCCGCGCGCGCCCTCGGTCAGTACCAGTTTTGCGCCGTACGCGATCAGCAGTTTGCGGCGCTCGAGGCTCATCGTCTCCGGCATCGTCAAGGTCAGCGGGAGGTTGCGGGCGGCCGCGACGAACGCGAGCGCGATCCCGGTGTTGCCGCTGGTCGGTTCAACGAGTTCCACCCCGGGACCGAGCAGGCCACGCTTTTCGGCGTCCCAGACCATCGCGGCGCCGATGCGGTCTTTGACGGAGTACGCGGGGCCGCGTCCCTCAATCTTGCCGAGAACGACAGCCGGCGCGCCGTCGGTGACGCGGTTGAGCCGCACCAGCGGCGTATGTCCTATAGATCGTGAGTTGTCTTCGTACCAATGCGGCATCGGCTTGCCTCCCGCGCAAAATAATAGTGTGTCCAGACTCGACCAGGTTCCTCGGCGTTATCAAGCGTTAGCAGGTAACCATGCTCAGTTGCGACCATGCGTTCGATCTTATCCGCGCAAGAAGCGGGTAATCAGATAAATTGCGAGCATCCCCATGCAGGTGGCGACACCGACCAGCGGAGAGTCGTGCTCGCGCGCTTCGGGCAGCAGATCCGACGCTCCGATGTAAAGAAAAGAGCCGGCGAAAAATGCAAGCATCGGCGGCAGGAGTCCGGCCCGTAGATTGAACATCAGCGTCGAGGCCGCGCCGAGGACCGGCGCCAACATGTCGATCAAGAGCCAGAAAACTGCGCGATTCTTCGAGTTTCCGTGCGCAAGAACTACGGTCACCATGTTGAGTCCGTCGCTGAAATCGTGCGCGATTATGCCGAACGCAATCAAGAGCCCCATGGCGACGCTCGTCTGAAAGCCAACACCGATTGCGACGCCGTCCAGGAAACTGTGAAAGGCCAGCCCGGCCGCCGACATCGCGCCCAGCTCCGGCTCATGAGCACCTACCAGATGCGGGTGTTCGCGGGCACGGTGCATGGCTGTGTAACGTTCAAGTCCGAAGAAGGCCAGGAATCCGAGTGCAGTGACCGGCATGTACGATGCGCCGTGATCGAATGCGAAGACCTCGGGCAGTAAGTCGAACAGTGCCACTGCCAACACTGCGCCGGAACTGAAACCGAGCAGTAAATGAAGCCGGTCGCGCAACCGGATGGCCGCCGTACCGCCCAGGCCCGTGGACAGGAGCGTGACCAGGGCTAGAAGTATTGGCGCGTATCGCATGGGTGGAATGCCAAGAGTTAACTACCGATGGTCAAAAAGCCAGTGACTGCCGGGGAACCAGACGCGAGTGTCCAGCGTTGCTATAATGAATGAACACGGGGCAACATACGCGCCCCGGACCCGGAGAAAATCACAACTATGATGTCGCGAACGAAGTGGATGGTGACGCT
>JBAWCX010000449.1:0-14090 GCA_049590495.1 Binatus sp. (SeqCode) | reverse complement strand
TTGTATTGCTGTGCGAGATCCTTCTCAGCCTCATCGAGAAGTTGTGCGCGTTTCTCTTTGCCCCACAAGTCGCGAAAATTCACAATCTTGGCGCCACTCGATTTCTCGCGACGCGTTAGCAGAGCTATCGCCGTACCGACCTGAATCCCCTCCCGGTTGAACTCGGTTGAGAATATACTCGGGTCTGGTTCACCTTCGGGAGTCAGCTTGCCAGTTTTGTACTTGTCGCCGTTGAGGCAGTCGATCGATACTTGGTCAAAGCGATCGAGATAGCGTTCGCGCATTCCGGTAAACGAGAGCCCGTCGAGCCACGAGTAGTTTGAAATGAAGCAGATGATCCCTTTGCGGGTCTTCTCGACGATTTTGCGTTCGGCCATGCGATAGAAGCGTACGTACAGGTCATTCAGGCCCTGTCCCTGCGGCTGTGCCGCGCGTTTCGCCGTTCGATAGGCCTGCGACAAATCGTGTTCTTCATCCACCGCGAGTCCGGCGAACCCGTTGTAGGGCGGATTCCCCAAGATCACGAGGATTGGTTGCGCCTGCTTAACCCGTTCCGCCGCGTCGCGCTCTTGCAAGAGTTCAGGAAACGCCAGCAGCATCTGCGGCTTCGATCCGTCGGGCGGTTCCCATCCGGTCAGAGCGTTGGTGAGATAAACGGCAGCCCGCTCTTTCTTGGCGTCCGAAAAGGGCGCGCCGAGCGACTGGAGCAGGAGCCCGATTTGCAAATGCGTCACTACAAACGGCGCCGGCAGAATCTCGAAGCCGAAGACGCGCTCAATCGCGGCGCGCTTTATCTCCTGCGCCGTAAGCGCATCGCCGCCCTTCTCGCGAAGAGTTTCCGCGATCCGGTTAATGACCTCGATCAAGTACGAACCCGTACCGCAACACGGATCGAGCACGTAGACATTTGGGGCTGCGAGACCGTCGGCAATATCAAGTTCCTTGCGTAGCACCTGATCGACGCGCGCGACCATGTATCGCACGACCTCGCGCGGCGTGTACCAGACTCCAAGCTGCTTACGGAGATCAGGGTCATAGGCTTCGAGAAAAGGTTCGTAAAAGTACTGGACCGCGTGGTGTTCCTCGAAGGCGGTGAAAAACGCGCCGCGATCAACCCGATTGAGAACCGTTCCCGTCCAATCGAGAATTTCGGGAAGGCCAAGCTCTGCGAGTGAGGCCGGATAGGTGACCAGATGGAACAGTTCCGCCAAAACTGGCACTCGCAGGTACTCACCCGCCAGGCGCCAATCGAATCTGGCCTTCCGATCTGACGGCGGATGCTCGTGTGTCCAGAGCACCCATGCGGAAAAGATTCCGTAGAAAAGAGTCTGGACCAGAGTCGAGCGAAAGAAATGCTCGCCTCTCTTGTCCTCGAATTTTATAGCGAGCGCCTCTTCGAGGGCGCTCCGGATGGCTGAGAGGGCTGGAACGTCGCTCTTCTTCTCGACGCGTCTCAGTGCCTCACGTGCATAGGACGCCATGAACCAAGCGACATCTCTTGGGGCAGCCAAGGATGCGGCGTGGAGCATCACGCGCTTGAGAAAATCGACGAATGCCTCACCTTGCTCAGCCGCGATCGGTCGCGCATGGCTGGCCGCCGTCCAAAAGGCCGACTCATTCGTCGCGAGGCAATAGTGCTCCAGCTTGACGGGCTTGCCGTCAGAATCGGCGCCCACAAGCAGGAAGTCACGGAAATTCGTGACGAGAACCTGGCGGTACTCTTTCCAGTATTTCGATACTTGCTTGCTGTCGGCCGTGAGAAAGGCGCTGTCGCTGGTGGGTTTCGCCTCGACGACGCCGCGCGACGGCTTCGTCCCCGGAAGAGGTTCCTCGGCTGATGCTTTCTGAAACTGATCCGGCGTGAAAAGTCCGACGTCGGGGATGCCCGCGCCGTGGCTCGGGTTAACTATGCACCGGACCTTGGGTTTCAGGGTCGCGCCCACGGCATCCAACAATGCGGCGAGCGCGGGATAATATGAAGTTTCAGGAACAGCCGAGCCGGAACGACGAATGTCGCGAAGTTCGCGAAGGTAGTCTTCGAGTGGATCGCCGGCCATCTTGAGTGTGGCAGCGTAGCATTTCAAACGGGACGTTTGCGATGCGCGCGCGCAACTAAGCGGGGGATTTCGATGAGAAGGCGCGCGGAATGCGGGTCATTCTGAATCACGGAAAATTTTGTCCCTCACCCGACGCTCGAAGACGAGCGTCGGCCTCTCCCCTCGTGGGGCGAGGCAAAGAAGGAGCGGGCGGGCGTTTAGCTCGATGCGGGGAACCTAACCCCTAACCCCTTCCCACTGTGGGAATCGCCCCAGGCGCATGGGGGACCAGAGAAGTCATCTGAGTGCGTCGCCATCCTATCCCCCTAACCCCCTTTCCGGCCCAGAAAGGGGGAACAGCCACTATTCCCAGGAACCCTAACCCCTGGGTGCAGGGGTCACCCCTGCCGCTCACCGCGTAGGTGATTTGACCGATCGCAGGCGTACGACCCTCATGGGGTGGGTGGGGGGAATTGGGTTCTTAGGAAGGCGTCGAAGGCTCGGTCTGGGAGGACTTGGCGCAGGCCCATCAGGAGGCGGGCGGCGAGGGTTACTTTGTAACGCGTCTTGGGATTGGTCGCTGAGATTGCTTTGTCGATCACTTCCGCTACGGCTTCGGGTGGGGCTGCGAAGCGGGCCATCGGGCCGCCTTCGTAGGCTTCGCGGATTTGTTTTTCCAGCACGACGTTGAAAGCGGCGTAGGGGGAATCCTTGGGCGCCGCGATGTGGCCGACGGCGGTGTCGCCGAAGCGGGTTTTGATTGGGCCGGGCTGGATGACGATGACGTCGATACCGAAGCCTTTCACCTCAAACCGGAGCGCGTCGCTGAGCGCTTCGACCGCGTGCTTGGTCGCGTGATAGTAGCTGCCGCCCGGGAACGTGAGCTTACCGCCCATCGAGCTCAGATTGACCACGCGGCCCCATCGCTGACGGCGCATCGCAGGCAGCACCAGCTTGGTCATCGCGACCAGACCGAATACGTTGGTCTCGAACTGGCGGCGAATATCGGTCATCGGCACTTCCTCGAAGGCGCCTTCGAGGCCGTAGCCGGCGTTGTTGATGAGCACGCCGACGGCGCCTTCGGCACGCTCGACGGTTTGCACCGCCGCGCGCATCGAGGCGTCGTCGCATACGTCGAGCGCGAGCGTTTTGCATCCGCGCTGAGCCAGGTCGGCGATCGACTCGGGCTTGCGCGCGGTTGCGTACACGTTCCATCCGCGCGACGCGAGCGTCGCGGCGGTGGCGCGGCCGATTCCGGTTGAGCATCCGGTTATCAGGACTGCCTTGGATATCGATTCTGGCATGTGTTTTTCGTTGTGCTCCCGGTTTTTGCCTTTTACCAATCGGAGTGTGACGGACTAAGCTGCGAGAAACCACCTCTCCCCCGGCCCCTCTCCCTTCAGGCGAGGGGAGTGGAGCGGGAAGGATTCAACATGTCGGAGGGAATGGCAATTGGCGTGTGGGTACTCGAGGAACACTCGTCCGAAGCAGAGGCAGAATCTTAAATCGCGTGCTAAGAGCACGCTGAATAAGGACCCTCACCTTCGATCCTCTCCCTCGCAGGGAGAGGGGAAGAAGGGCGCGGGTCGCGTAAATTGTTCTGGAGGAATCGAGATGGCGGATAATGGACACAAGTATCATAAGCGGAATCTTGAATCGCGCGCGAAAAATGCGCGCTGTATAAGGACCCTCACCTAGATCCTCTCCCTTACAGGGAGAGGGGAAGAGGCGCGCGGGTTCCGCATCTAGGGAGAGGGGAAGAAGGGCGCGGGTCGCGCAAATTTTCTGGAGGAATGGCGATGGCGGATAATGGGCGCAGGTATCGTGAGAAGTACGGCGAGTGGGCTCTCGTGACGGGCGCGTCGGCGGGTATCGGCCTTGAGTTTGCGCGGGCGCTCGCGCGCGAGGGCATGTCGATAGTGCTGACGGCGCGGCGCGAAGATCGGTTGAACCTGCTGGCCGCGGAGCTCAAGGAAAAGCATCACGTCGATACGCGCGTGGTCGCGGTCGATCTGGCGGCGGCTGACGGCGCGGATCGGCTGGCCAACGCGGTCGCGGATCTGCCGATCGCGTTTCTCGTCAACAACGCCGGCTTCGGCTACGCCGGCCGTTTCGACAAGCAGGCAACTGACAGAGTGCGCGCGATGGTCGTCGTGAACTGCGTCGTGCCTGTTGTGCTGACCAGCCGTATTCTTCCCGGGATGGTCAAGCGCGGACGCGGCGCGGTGATAATCGTTGGATCGGTGGCCGGGCGCCAGCCGCTGCCGCTGCATGCGGTTTACAGCGCGACCAAGGGATTCGATTTGCTGTTTGGCGAGGGCCTATGGGGCGAGCTGCGCGGGACGGGTATCGATGCGCTCGTGATCGAGCCGGGGCCGACGAAGACCGAGTTCCAGTCGGTGGCGGGAGAGAGCGTTGGGCCTGACCACGGCGAGCCGGCAGAGAACGTGGTGCGGGTCGCGCTCGACGCGCTCGGCAAGAATCCGAGCGTCATCTCAGGATGGTTCAACTGGGTGCGCGCGAATGCGATCCGGCTGGTGCCAAGATCGACGGCGGCGATAATCGCGAAGAAGGTAGTCGAAGGGTCGACTCCGGTGGAGCTGCGGTAGAGCGAAATCACTTTATTGAATGTGAAACCCCTCCTGGGTTTCACGCTTCCTTGGGCAGGGGTGACCCCTGCACCCAGTACTAAGAGCAGGGGTGACCTCTCCCGGCGCGCTCCTTCGGCGCGCGCCGACCTCCCCTCGGACAAGGGGAGGTTAGGAAAAGCTCACGGAATTGTGACGAGGTCGTAGGCGGGCGGGAGTTTGTCCGTGATGGTCGCGAGCGATGAGCCGTCGGCGGACGCTCGCACGACGGCGCCGTCGTTGCAGACCGCGAAGAAGCCGCCGTCCTCGGGATCGGCCTTCATCCGCATCAGCATCCCTCGCCCAAAATTCTGTTCGGCGGAAATCGGCGTGAAACTCTCGCCGCGATCGGCGCTGCGGAACAGCATCGCGTCCGCCCCCGTTGGTCCGACGCGCCAGGTAGGCGGCGGGCCCATCGCGGCCGCCGTGAATACGTCTTCGCGGTCCGGCGCACTGACGTGCAGCGGGACTGTGTAGGTGCGATTGAGCCCGCGCGTCACCTGCTCCCACGATTTGCCGGCGTTGTAGGACAGGAAGAAGCCGGCGCCGGTGGTTGCATAGAGGCGGCGCGAGTCGCGCGAGTCAACCGCGACGGTGTGAATGTCGACGTACAGGCCGTCGTTGAGCGACTCGAATGACGCGCCTTCGTTGCGCGAGCGGAAGATGCCGCCCTCTTCGACGCCTACGTACATCGTGGACGGCTCATGGGGATCGAATGAGATGGAACGCACGTGCGGAATGTGCGGCGGCGGCGGAAACGTCCAGCGGTCGCGGCCGGGGATTTTCAGGAAGCCGTCGGACTCCTTGAAGGTGCGCCCCCGATTGTCGCTGCGGAACAGGCGGGCGTGCGACGTGCCGAGAAACACGCGATCCTTCACGGCGGGCGACGCGGCGAGCGACCATACCTCTTCTTCGCGCGCGAGCGGCGGAGTGATGTCGGTCCAGGAGCGGCCGCCGTCGATCGAGCGGGCGAGCGTGCCCTTGCCGCGGGTGTGTTCGGTCGAGCCGGCGTAGATGAGATTGGGATCGGCGGCGTCCTGTGCCATACACCATACGGCAGACGGATCGGCGAGCACCATCAGCGGCGTCGCACCGCGCGAAGGATCGAGAATCACAATGCCCTTGGACGTCCCGATACACAGACGCATCGCGGTAAACCTCACGTGAACGCTACAAATCGTAGCGCAGAGCACGGAGGAATAGGAGAGGATGAGGGGGAAGAAACGTTATTGTATGTGAAACCCCTCCTGGGTTTCACGCTTCCTTGGGCAGGGGTGACCCCTGCACCCAGTACTAGGAGAAGATGCGGGACTTCGTCCCTGTTAGAACTTTTAGGGTAGAAGGAGATGTTCTTTTCTTGCCTCCTTGTTTTTCTTTGTCATTTCGTCTTTGTGTCATTCTAGTGCGAAGCGAAGAATCCCGGATCCTTCCTCGCTTCACTTTGTCGATGAAATCACGGCACGGCACTGCACTCGCGATCGTTGCATGGTACCTGATGATTCCGCCGATCGGTGCCGATAACAAGGTCGATACACGTGCGCCGCTGCTTGAGTGGAGGAAAAGCGTGAAGTTCGATTCCGAACAGCAATGCGAAGAGGCGCTGAAGGACGTCATTCAGCACCCGACGACTCCCGACGAGTATCAAGCAGCGGCGAAGGCTACGCTGAAGGCCAAGATGCATCCGATCAGCCAGGCGGAAATGACAAAACGGACGGCGGAGTCGCAGTGCGTCGACGCCGACGATCCTCGGCTCAAGCCAAAAACAAAGTGAGGTTGGCCGGCGCGCGGAGCTAGGTCAGCTTGGTGCCGACGCGGAGTTCCCCGGCGGTTGCGAGCTCGGCGGGCGCGACCTTTTTGGGATTTGGATCGATGCGCGCTCGCTTGATCGTAATCGTCCCGCCCGCGAGCGCGATCTTCATTCCGTCGGGATCGATGGCGACTATCGTTCCGGGTTCACCGTCCGCGCGGCCTGCGGAAAACGTGGCTTCGTAGAGGCGCAGGCGCTTGTCGCCGGCGTTGGCGAAGGCGCCCGGCTGCGGGTCGCATCCGCGGATCAGATTGAAGACTTCGCGCGCTGGCTTTACGAAATCGATCTTTGCGTGCTCGTCGCGGCATGGCGGCTCGTAGGTCGCTATCGTCTCATCCTGGACTATCGCGGGCGCGTTGCCGGACTTGATCAGGTCGACCGCCTCGACCATCGCGTCAATGCCCATCGGGAAGAGCGTGTTGAAATAAATCGAGCCGACCGTGTCTTTCTCGGCGATCGGCACGCGCTTCTGAACGAGGATCGGGCCGGTGTCGATGCCCTTGTCGGGCCAGAACCACGTGACTCCCGTTTCCGCGTCGCCCTGGATGATTGCCCAGTTGATGCCGCTGGCGCCGCGATGGCGCGGGAGGAGCGAGGGGTGAAAGCAGATCGACTTGTAGCGCGGCGCGTAGAGAATTCGCTCGGGAACGATCAGTGTGACGAAGGCGAGGATGGCGAGGTCGGCGTTCAAGGTTTTGAACTGCTCGAAGGCGGCGTCGTTCTTGAATGACTTGGGCTGGCTGAGCGGGAGGCCCATCGCGCGCGCCCTGGCGGCTAGCGCGTCCGGCTTGCCGGCGGGCGGATCGGGCGGAGCGAAGACGTGAACGATCTCGTCACCGTGATCGACGAGCGCCGCGAGCGCTTTTTCCGCGAATGCCGCCTGGCCGAGCAGTGCAATACGCAACGTGGTCTTCCTCCGGACTTACGTCACGCTACCAAATCAAAAATGCGGTTGCACCTTGAAACGGCCCGTCGCCCGCGGCGTACCTCAACTGGAGCTTCATGGCACCGTCGTCGTCGCTCGCCTTCAAAATTTCAACCGTCGTCGCGGCGGCTATATTGACGACTGCATTATCTTCCGCGATGGCGGACGCGGCGCCTCCCGCGCCGGGGAATCACAACGAATCGCTCGAGACCGGCGCGGGCGCCGGCAGGATGACGCGCACCTTTATCGTGCACGTGCCGCCGGGATTCGACGGCAAATCGAAAGTGCCGGTGGTTTTCATGCTCCATGGCGCGGGCGGCAGCGGGGCCGGTGCGATGCCTGAGACGGGATGGGACGCGAAGTCGGATCGCGAGGGCTTTATCGCGGTTTTCCCCGACGGCACCTCGCCGCATCCGATGTTGCCTGCGCGATTTATGCTCAATCCGCGGCTGTGGAACGACGGCTCCGGCCGCGGCGCGATTGGCGTCGAGCACGTCGACGACCTCGGCTTTATCGCGAAGATGATCGACTTTCTCGAGGCGCACTACGCCGCCGACCCGGCGCGAATCTACTGCACGGGCTTTTCCAACGGCGCGTCGATGACCTTCAGCGTCGGGCTCAACCTGTCGAATCGAATCGCGGCGATAGCACCCGTGTCAGGGCATCTCTGGTACCGGCAGAAACAGCTCGCGTATCCCGTCCCGCTGCTGTTCATCATCGGCACGGCCGACCCGCTCAATCCAATCGACGGCGGCAATGTGAAACTGCCGTGGGAGGTGACTCAGTATCACCCGCCCGTCGAGGATTCGCTCAAGGAATGGGAACGGATGCTGGGATGCGGCCCCGAAGTACAGACGGCACGAAGCAAGGGCGTGGTGGAAATCACTTACAACGAGTGCGCCAAGGGCGGCGAGGTCGAATACTACACGGTGAAAGATTTGGGGCACATCTGGCCCGGCGGAAAGAATCAACTGCCCGAAAAATGGGTGGGCAAGCCGAGCGACAATCTGAATGCGACCGATGTCATCTGGGATTTTTTCAAGGCGCATCCGCGGACGCCCGCTGCCAAGCCGATCGCAAAGAACGATTGACACAGTCGGTTGCGGGCCGCTTTGATTACCGATCGAATGTTCTCTACTCGACGGTTGTCTGAAATTCTCGCGATCCTCTTTTTAGTGTCTATGCCTCTGCCGACACGCGCGCAGGTGCGCCCGGCCCAGGCGCGTAGCGGGCGCGGCCGTATCGTGGTGTTGATGGTGTGGGACGGGCTGCGGCCCGACTTCGTCACGCAGCGCGACACGCCGAACCTCTTCCGGATGGCGCGCGAAGGCGTGCGCTTCGACAAGCATCATTCGATCTTCCCGACTTTGACGATGGTCAACGCAACCGCGCTCGCGACCGGGGCGCCGCCGGGCGTCAACGGACTCGAGGGCAACGTGTTCTATCTGTGGCCGTCGGCGGAAACGCCGAAGGGTCAGATGGTCGGGGCCGAGAGCGCCAGGGCGATCCTGAATTTGAACGGCGCGGATGGATTCAAGGGGCGGCTGATCGGGTTGGACACGATCACGCAGGAAGTTGCGCGCGAGGGCGGCTACGTCGCCGTGATTGGCAAGCAGGGCCCGACGTCGGTGTTCGACAATCGCGTCGCGACGATCGCCGACGGCAAGGATATCGTCCACGAGCCGCACAAGGATTACCTGTTCGCGTCGGAAGACCTGGTCTCGTCGAATCCAAAAGTAAATGCCGAGGTTCCGCCCGATTCGAAGACCACGGTGGCCGACGAACAGCGCGATTTGTACTTCGCGCGGCTGGCCGTCGAGGACGCTTTGCCGGCCGCCAAGGCGGCAGCGGATGCGGGCCGTCCCGCGCTGGTCGTCTTATGGCAGCATAATCCCGACCTCACGCAGCATGTGGCAGGGTTGGGCACGCTGCCCGCGATGGAAGCGCTCAGCCTGTGCGACAACAACCTGATGCGCATGCGAGCGGCGATCGACGCGCTCGGAATCGCGGACAAGACCGACGTGATCGTGGTGTCGGACCACGGCTTCGCGACGATTAAGTTCCGAGTCGTGCTGTCGGAAATGCTGGTCTCGGCCGGAATCAAGAAAGCGCCCGACAGCACCGACGTGGTCGTCGCGCCGAACGGCGGAGCGGACCTCGTGTACCTGTCGCCGACGGAATTTGCGACGCCGGAGTCGAAACGAGCGGTGCTGCAGAAGATCGTAAACTTCGCCGAGGCGCAGGAATGGTGCGGGCCGATCTTCTCGCGCGATTCCGCCATCGAGCCGGACGAATCGAGCCGTCGCGGCCGGCATCAGCGTGCGCCGAAGCCGTATCTCGGATGGATCGACGGCACCTTCAGCCAGCGCGTCGTCGGGCTGTATAATCCTGAGCGCTCGCCGGACCTGGTGATTTCATTTCGCGAGGAGCCCGACGCCGACAACAAGGGACTGACCGGGCCGGGCAATCCGGCGTTCCTGATTGGCCAGATCGGACAGGTCTCGACGCCAAATAAATCCGCAGAGCTGGTGCATCCGGTGAAGGGAGTCGTCTACGCGGACACCGGAACCAGCCAGACGTTCACGACCGGCATGGGGATGCATGGCGCGGCAGGTGAGCGCGAGATTCACAATTTTTGCGCGGCGAGCGGCCCGGACTTCCGGCGCGGGTTCGTCGATTTGAATCCCACCGCGAATATCGACGTCGCGCCGACGATCACGCAGATACTCGGCACGCTGCCGAATATCGGCCCCGGTGGCGTCGTGCCTGCCGGACGCGCGATGGCCGAGGCGCTGACCGACGGCCGCCACGGCGTCGAAGGATCGCATACGCAAACGATGACGGCGGACCTGATGCTGCAAGGCGTCGAGGCCGTCACGACGATTCGCGTCACGTGGATCGGTGACGAGCCATATCTCGATAGCTCGTCAGTCGAGCACAAGCCGCTCGGCAGCTCGCCGTGAACGGACGGACGAAGGAAGGAACGTAATCGTAGTGAAACCCCTCCTGGGTTTCACGCTTCCTTGGGCAGGGGTGACCCCTGCACCCAGTACTCGGAAAAGAAGGATGCGGGACTTCGTCCCTGTTAGAACAGGTTAGGGCGGAGCTGCGCCCGTGACTGTGTTTTGGCGGCTGGCTCCGTGGATGGCTGTGTGGTTGGCTATTCTTGACCGGTTGCGATTTCGCATTTCGGAGGACTGAATGATCAGAAGGTTTTTTCGATGGATTATTCGAACGGTGCTCATCGTCGTGGTGCTGGTCGCGATCGTCGCCATCTCGGACTACATCTCGCATCGCGTGCAGCCCAACTCCGTGCTCGCGGTCGAGCTCAACGGACCGGTGGTCGAGCGTGGCGGCAGCGGCGTGCTCGGCCTGTTGAGTAAAACCCAGACGGCGCTGAACGTCTTGCGCAATGCGATCGATCAGGGTGCGAAGGATCCGAAAATCGTCGGCCTGGAAATCAAGGTGATCAACCCCGAGATGGAGCTGGCGCAAGCGCAGGAGATCGTCGCGCTGATCCAGTCGTTCAAGAGCCACGGCAAATGGACCGCGGCGTATATCGAGACGGCCGGCGAATCGGGCCTGGGCAACACGCCGTATCTCGTCGCCAGCGCCTGCGACGAGGTCTCGCTGATGCCGCAGGGCGATCTCAACCTGATGGGCGTGCAGCTGCGCGAGCTGTTCACGCGCGGCACGCTCGACTGGCTCGGGCTCACGCCGAACTTCGCGTCCGCCGGGAAATACAAGAGCGCGGCCAACATGTTCACCGAGAAGGACTTTACGGCGGCGCAAAAGGAAGAGGACGAAGGGCTGGCCGGGAGCCTGTACGATCAGATCGTCGCGGCGATCGGGGCCGAGCGCAAGCTTAGTCCCGATGCGATCAAAGCATTGATCGATCGCGCGCCGCTGAACGCGGATGACGGCCTGAAGGCGCGCCTGGTGGATCGGCTCGAGTACGAGGACGAATTCAGCGAGCGCGTGAAGAATCACGGCGGCTCGTCTCACAAGGTAGTCGACTACACCAACTACGCACGTGCGAGCCTGTTCTCCAATTTGAACGGCGGAGATCAAATCGCCGTGATTTACGGCGAGGGAGAGATCCAGCGCGGCGGCGAGGGCATCGATCCGTTCTCGACTCCCGACAGCGCCGCGATGACGTCCGACGACATGACCGAAGCATTGAAGTCCGCGCGTGAGGACGACGACGTTCGCGCCGTGATCCTGCGCGTTGATTCGCCCGGCGGCTCGATGCTCGCGTCGGAGCTCATCGGCCGCGAGGTCGAGCTCACGGCGAAGAAAAAACCGGTCGTGGTCAGCATGTCGGGATACGCCGCGTCGGGCGGATACCTGGTTTCGATTCCAGCGGCAAAGATAATCGCCGAGCCGGGCACGATCACCGGCTCAATTGGCGTGCTGGGCGGGAAGTTCAACGTCTCGCCCGCCATGCAAAAGATCTACGCGAACACCGACGCGGTGAGCCTCGGCGCAAACGTCGGGATGTTCGACATGTGGACTGACTTCACGCCCGCGCAATCGAAGCAGTTCCAGGATGAAATAATACGCGACTACCAGCACTTCCTGAAACTGGTCGCGGACGGCCGGCATATCACGGTGGAGCAGGCCGACACGGTCGCGCAGGGACGGGTCTGGACGGGAGAGCAGGCGATCAAGTTCAAGCTGGTGGATTCACTCGGCGGACTCGATGACGCGATGGCGGCGGCGAAGGGATTGGCGCGCCTCGCGCCCGATCAGCCGGTCGGAATCATCGAACTTCCCGCGCAGCCTGGTCTGCTGCAATCGTTGAGCGGCGGAAAGATGGTTGCGTCGATGACGCAGCGCCCGACGTTGCGAATCGTCGAGCCGGTCGTCGAGTTGATCCACGCGGCGCTCAGCGGTCACGCGATTTTCAGCGCTGCATATTGTCCGGTGGTGCCGATGCTCTAATTGCGTACGGAGAAAAGTCTCGTGCGGCAAACAATCGTTGGGCTGCTGATGGTCGCGCTGACGGCTGCCTTCTTCTACTGGGTCGCGAGGCGCCGCTACAAATGCCCGTACTGCGGACGCATCGTCAGGTATGACGACATCAACTGTCCGCACTGCGGCAACGATATGAAGTATCGTCATCGCGCGGGTCCGGAGGCGATTCCGCGGGCGGCGGCGGACCTGCGGCCAGGCAGACGCCGGACTAGCGACCGTTCTTCACGGCATTGAGAGCGGCCGCGGCGCGTCGCAAAAAAGTTTGCGTCTGGGATTTTGAATTGATCGGGAAGCGCATGTAATCGTCGCCAACTTTCAGATCGGCGAAGAATCCCGCCGGGTCTTCGTGGAAATGTAGAAACCCGCTTGAGCCGCAATAGAACGCTCCGCGCTTTTTCTCCTTGAGTCCGCCGAGCCGCCGAATTTCAACCAGGATTGGCTCGAGCTGGTCGAGCGCCTCCGGTCCCGCGTGCTTCATTGACTACAATCTCCGCGCCAAGTGGCTATAGCAAATAGCTATCTACGAATTTCCCAACTCGATTACGTAGCCGTCGGGATCGGTGAAGTATGCATACGGGACGCCGGGCGCATGCTCGCCACGGCTTTGCACCTTGCCGCCGGCGCCTACGACCTGCTTGACCATTTCGTCCAGGTTTCCTTTCCCGATCGAAAAGCCGAAATGCGACACTCCGCCGCCAGCGACCGGATCGTCCGCCCTGGCCTGGCACAAGGTGATCGTGTCGTTTGCGCCGGGCGAATGAAGGAAAACCAATTTCTTTCCTTCCCAGAAATCAACCTCGAGACCGAACGCTTGTTGGTAGAACTTGAGCGAGCGACCGATGTCCCTGACGTTGAGATTGATGTGATGCAATCCGCGCGCTTTGATCATCGCCGTGACCTCCTGATACCGGGTCTGGCTATTCGAGTGACTATTTACATGCCTTGCTGGGCGTGGCAGTCGGAGCAGATTCCGTACAGTTCCATCTTGTGCCGCGTGAGCGTCACGCCGAGGTCGCGCGCGACGATGTTTTGCATGCGCTCGATCGCGGCGTTCTCGAACTCGATGATCCGGCCGCATCGCTCGCAGATGAAATGATCGTGATGGCGCTCGCCGACAGCTTCATAGCGCGCCTGGCCCTCGTCGAAGTGGCGCTCGTACAACAGCGCGCATTCCTTGAGCAGGCGCAGCGTCCGGTAAATCGTCGCATAGCCGACGTGCGGATTGATCTTCTTGACCTCGGCGTACAATTCCTCGGCGCTGATATGATGGGCGTGCTCGAAGAATACGCGCGCGATGTCGTCGCGCTGGCCGGTGGATTTGAGCCCGCGCTCCTTGAGGCGAGCGTGGAACGTGAGCATCCGCTGCGCCGCGCTGATCGCGGGCTTGCGATCGATTACGGTGTGGCCAGCCGACGCGGTTTCGCCGGTACGCGGCATCTCTGCCCTCAGGATGAAGCGTCGCCGAGGTGAACGACGCGCCGCGCCGCCGGGGACAGGTATAAGGACTCGAGATCGCGCGAGCGCAGCGCTTCGGCGATCACTTCGAGCTGCTCGGCGGCGGGCTGATCGCGATCTATTATCACGAGGTTCTTGTCGCGCAGCCGGCAGGCGCCGCCGCGCGTGCGGTAGCCGATTTCGCGCATGATCTTCTCGCGACGCACCTCGAGCCCGACGCGCTGCGCAGCCTCGGCGAGCTCGTCCACGATTCTCATCATCCG
>JBAWCX010000448.1:0-11121 GCA_049590495.1 Binatus sp. (SeqCode) | reverse complement strand
GTGGTCGGCGTCTCGCAGTATTGCGACTACCCGCCGCAGGTGCACGACTTGCCGCGGGTCGGTTCATTTCTCACGCCGAATCTCGAAGCGATCATCGCGCTGCGTCCCACGCTGGTCGTGGGGCTTCAACTGTCGTCGGACGTGCGCCAGATTCGCGCGTTGAATTCGATGGGCTATCCGGTGCTGCTGGTCAGCGACGATTCTTTGCAACAAATCGAAGCCAGTATTGAAAAAGTAGGCGCGCGATTAAATCGCGAGGACGATGCGCGGCGCCTGATCGCGCAAATCCAGTCGCAAATCGCGGCAGTCCGCGATCGTCTCGCGAGCGTAAAACCGCTGCGCGCGTTGATGCTCGTCGGTCATCAGCCGATCGTCGCAGTTGGCCCCGGAACTTATCTCGACGAACTCATGCGCATCGCGCGCGCCGACAACATCGCCGAGGCCGCGGGCGAGCAGTGGCCGCATTTGAGCATGGAGTTCATCATCGCGATGCGTCCTGAGGTTATCCTCGACGGGGCAATGGGCACCGATTCGTCGTCGAGCGACTTCTGGGAACAGTATCCGACGATTCCCGCCGTGCGCGACCATCGCGTGCTCGGCTATGCGGAAGACCCGATGCTCCACGCCGGTCCGCGCGTGGGTCAGTCGCTCGAGATAATCGCGCGCAAGATTCATCCCGAGGCATGGGCGCACGAAGGCGTCGGTGCCGGCAAATGAATGCGCCTGCGAGCAAACCCGCACCCGCGGCGCATCTGACGCGCGCGCGGCTGTTCTCGATACTCGGCGCGCTGACGATTCTGCTATTCGTTTGCGCGATCGCCGGCGTGTTGTTTGGCACGGTGCACATCAGCCTCGCGCGCGCTTTTTCCGATCCCGACAGTCCCGATCACGCGATTTTCTTCGGCGCGCGATTGCCGCGCGTAATCATGGGCGTGATCGTCGGCGCGATGCTGGCCGCGGTCGGAACGGCTCTGCAAGCCCTCGTACGCAATCCACTCGCTGAAGGCGGCATCCTGGGAATCTCCGGCGGCGGTGCGCTCGGCGCGATACTCGCGCTCGTGATGTCCGCGAAACTCGGCGGTGGCGAGGCGCTCGTCCCGCTATGCGCATTCGGCGCGGCGCTTCTGTCTACAGTCGCGGTTTACCGGCTCGCGATGGTTGACGGCCAACTCGAGCCGTTCACGTTGCTGCTCGTCGGCGTCATCTTCAACGCGTTCTGGGGCGCGGCAATTATGCTGGTCAACAGCGTCGTCAACTTCTACTACGCGCACAGCATCCTGTTCTGGCTGATGGGCAGCCTCGAGGCGCCGACCTACGGCGAGGCGGCGATGGTCGCGGGCCTGGGACTGGCAGGTTTCGCGCTCCTGATGTATCGCGCGCGCGACCTCAACCTGCTGAGCCTCGGCGACGAGTCGGCGGCCGAACTCGGCGTCGACGTCGACCGCCTGCGGCGCACCGTCTTCGTCGCGACTTCGGTGATGATTGGCGCCGCGGTGTCCGTCAGCGGAATCATTTCGTTCGTCGGGCTGATCGTGCCGCATACTTTACGATTGGTGTTCGGCGCGGATCATCGGCTCCTGCTGCCGGCGTCGCTGATCGGCGGCGCGGCGTTCATGGTCGCCGCGGACTTGCTCGCACGCGTCGCAATCGCGCCCGCCGAAATTCCAGTCGGCGCGATCACCGCGCTCTGCGGCGGCCCGTTCTTCATCTATATGCTGCGCCGCGAAGGCCGGAGACCGCTGTCGCTATGACGACGACGCGCGACATCGTGATCGCCATGCGCGCGAGCGCGATTCATGCGGGATATCCCGGCATGCCTGTGCTGCATGGCGTCTCGATCGAAGTGGCGGCCGGCGAAATGCTCGCGATCGTCGGCCCGAACGGCGCGGGCAAGTCCACGCTGCTCAAGGTGCTCGGCGGCTCGATCAAGGCGGGTTCGGGCAGTGTCGAACTTTTCGGCCGCCCGCTCGACTTGATCGAGCGCCGCGAATTCGCGCGTACAGTTGCGTCGGTCGGCCAGGAAAACGCGGTCGCGTTTCGTTTCACGGTGCTGGAAATCGTGCTGATGGGACGCGCGCCGCATCTCGGCGCCTTCCGCTTCGAGAGCCCGCACGATTTGGAGATCGCATCGGCCGCGCTCGCACGCTTCGACCTGCTCGAGCTTGCCGCGCGCCACGTGCAAGAACTGTCCGGCGGCGAGCGCAAGCGCGTGTTCCTGGCGCGCGCGCTCGCGCAGGAGCCGAAGGTTGCGCTGCTCGACGAGCCGGCCGCGTTCCTGGACCTCAAGCACGTCGCGGAAATCTTCGCGCGCTTCCGCGAGCTGTGCACCGAGCGCGGCATGGCCGTAGTCGCGACGCTTCACGATCTCAATGCCGCCGCGCTCTATGCCGACCGCGTGCTGCTGCTCGCCGGCGGCGCTACGGTCGCATGCGGAACTCCCGCCGAAGTTCTGACGGCTGAAAATCTGCGGCGCGTTTACGAGACCGACGTGTACGTTGGCCGTAATCCCTCGACCGGCGCGCTAATCGTACTGCCCGCCGCACTCCCCAACGCGTATTGACAATGGGTGCAGGGGTCACCCCTGCCGAAGGATGTGTGAAACCCACCGCGCGTTTCACATTAAATGAAGTGATCTACCCTTCCCCGCTCCGCCGCGCGCCGGTACTCTGTATATAGATGTTCTCTTCCGTGATTGAGTCTTTGAATCTCATCTTCGACGCCGACGACACGCTCTGGGATTCCAATATCCATTTTCTCGAGGCGTTCGATCACTTCGCTGCGGCCGTCGGCGACGCGGGCCTTGGCCTGTCTCGCATCGAGATTCACGCCGCGGTGCGCCGCGCCGAAATTCTGCTGATCAAAACGCACGGCTACGGGCGGCGGCCTTATGTGAGGGCGCTGCATCAGGCGGCTGATGAACTCGCGCCCGCGGGTCACGACGGATTGCGTGACGAGATCGAGCGAATCGGGGCGCATCTGCTCGAGCGCGAGTGCGCGTTGCTGCCCGACGTCGAGCCGACGCTCCAGGAATTGTCGCAGCGGCACCGGCTGCTGATGTTCACCAAGGGTCAGCGCGACGAACAACTGCAAAAGCTCGCGCGCTCCGGCCTCGGTCCGCTATTCGATCGCGTCGAGACGCCGCGCGAAAAAGATGTCGACGCTTATCGACGCCTCGTGCACGACGCGGACCTCGATCCTTCGCTCACGTTCATGATCGGCAACAGCCCGCGCTCGGACATCAATCCGGCGGTCGCCGCCGGCCTGCGCGCCGTTTTCATTCCGCATCCGCATACCTGGGAACTCGAGCACGAAGAAATAAATGACGCCGGCGACAGGATTATCGAACTTACCTCCTTTCGCCGCCTGGTCGAAGTATTCTAGTATCGTTGATCCGATGTCCACTGCTGAACTAATCGACGAGCTGCCGGCGCGCGCGCCTGTTCTTGCCGCCGCTGGTCGTGCAAAGGCGAAGCCTCCTCCGTTGGCGCTGCGCCCGCTGCATCGAATGTGGCGCAAGACGATCGACGAGATTAAGGTGTCAGCGCTGGACCTGCCGGTGCGCGGATTGCCTGCGGCTCTGCGTGGACTGGTCGCATGCCAGATAAGCGATTTTCACGTCGATCGCGATGAGGACCTGGAACGCCTGGCGTCCGCCGTCGAAGCCATCAATCAGCAGCAGCCCGACCTCATCTTTCTCACCGGTGATTATTTTTCCGGCCCGGACACGATGCATCGCTATCTCGGCGGGTTTCGCGACGCGCTGAAACATCTGCGCCCGCAGGCCGGCTTGTTCGCGATCCTCGGCAATCATGATCACTGGTCGTCGGCCGAGCGGATCACCGAGGCGCTCAAGCGCGCCGGCGCTGACGTGCTCGCCAACGACAGCCGCCGGCTTTTTATTCGCAACGAGAAACTGATGATCGTCGGGATTGACGATTTGTGGTCGCGGCGCGCGGAGCCTGCGCGCGCATTTGGCGAGGTCAACGGCGACGACTGCACGATCGTGCTCGCGCACAATCCCGACACCGCGCTGTATACGCGCCATCTGAGGCCGGGCGTGATGCTCTCCGGTCACACGCATGGCGGCGTCGTGCGAATTCCGTTTTACGGATCGCCGCTGAAATCGATCTTGCGCATCGGCAAGGAATTCTACTCGGGCCTGAACCGCTACGAAGATTTTTACATCTACACCAATCGCGGCCTCGGCACTTTCTGGCTGAGGATTCGCATCAACTGTCCGCCGGAAGTCTCGCGCTTCTCGCTGACGCCGCTCGTCGACGCAGCGCCAGCCGAGAAACCGGAATCGAGAGCCAAGCTGCATCCGCTGAAACGCGTCCGCCGACGCCGCACGCAGCGCGCTGTCACGCATCGACCGCATCGAAAGCACGTATAGCCGCGTCGATCGATGGATGCTAAAACCGTCGCGCTCGCGGGCGGCTCGGGGTTCATCGGTCGCGCGATCGCGCGCCGCATGCTCGCATCCGGCGCAATCAAGGTGCGCGTGCTCTCGCGAAATCCCGAGAAGGCGCGCGCGCGGCGCGACCTGGCTGGCGTCGAGTTTGTTCGCGCCGACATCGGAGAGCCCGCATCGCTCAAGGACGCGCTCCAGGGCGCAAACACGATCGTCGACGCGATCCAGTTCGATGGATACCCGGTCGAAAATCCGCGCCGCGGCCTCACCTTCGAGCGAATCGACTACGGCGGCGTCGTAACGCTGATCGACGCGGCGAAGCAGGCCGGCGTCGATCAGTTCATCTACATCAGCGGCGCTGCTGCCGACGAAAACAGCACGCATCCCGGCTTTCGCGCCAAGGGCCGCGCCGAGCGCGCGGTCCGCGAGTCGGGATTGACGTGGACAATCTTCCGCCCGTCGCTCGTATACGGACCCGAGGACAAAGTCGTGAACGGTCTCGCCAGCGCGCTGCGTTTCGCGCCGGTCTTCGGCGTGCCCGGCACCGGGCGGCAAAAAATTCAGCCGGTGCTCGTCGACGATCTCGCCGCGTGCGTGATGCTCGCGGTGTCGGGGCGCGGCCGCAATGCAACTTACGAAATCGGCGGCCCGGATCTGATGACGTTCGACGAGATGATGCGGATCATCATGGACGCGAGCGCACATCGCCGCCCGTTGTTTCACATTCCCGAAGGCGTCATGCGCGGCGTCGCCGGCCTGCTGGAGAAGCTGCCGAAGCCGTTGCTGTCGCGTGACGCGGTCACGTTCGTCACGGCTGACAACACGTGCAACATCAAGCCTCTGATCGATGAGTTCGGAATAAATCTCACGCCGGCCCGCATCGGGATGGCGTATCTCGCGAAGAAGTAGGAACCGCTACAGTCTCCGCCAGCCGGAACCTTCGTGCCCGAAATGGAAAAACTCCGGATGCGTAATCTCGGCGAGTATTTCCAATGACTCGGCGATGCGCGGGCCGGGCCGGTTGAAATACTGGTTGCCGTCGGCCATGAAGACGCGCCGGGCGCGCACCGCTTTGAGGCCGTTCCACTCGGTGCGATTCGTCAGCGCGGGCAGGTCTTGCGCGGCGCGATCCATGCTGAAGCCGCACGGCGAAATCAAAATTACGTCGGGATCATTGGCGGCCAGCTCGTCGAATTTCATCCACGGCGAATGCTCGCCCGCCTTGCCGAAAACATTTACACCGCCGGCCATCTCGACCAGCGTCGGCATCCAGTTTCCAGCGGCCATCAGCGGATCGATCCACTCGATCGTGGCGACGCTCGGCCGTTGCGAGGCGCCGCGAGCCTGGTCCGCAATTGTCGTGAGTCGCGCGCGCAGCCGCTCGACCAGTTCCGTCCCGCGTGCGTGCGTGTCGAGCGCGTCCGCCACCCGCTGCATGTCGGTGAAGATGTCGTCGAGGCTGTATGGCGCAAGCGAGACGATCTTCGGCCGTGCGCCGAGCCATTCTGCCACCGCGGCTTCGACGTCGCGCTCGCTGACCGCGCACACTTCGCATTGTGATTGAGTGACGATGACGTCGGGCCGAAGTTCGCGCAGCCTCGCCGCATCGACGCGATAGACCGAGAGCGCGTCGCCGACGATCTTCTTCACCCGCTCGTCGATTTCCGCGCTGGTGCCCTCGGGATTGAACTTCGCTTCCGTCAGCGCCGGCAGCCGCGCGACCGAGCGCGGGAAATCGCATTCG
Source organism: Binatus sp. (SeqCode) (assembly GCA_049590495.1). Classification (GTDB taxonomy): domain Bacteria; phylum Desulfobacterota; class Binatia; order Binatales; family Binataceae; genus Binatus. The sequence continues at coordinate 4,966 of JBAWCX010000448.1, read as the reverse complement.
TGCGAGCGGCCGACCAACTGATCTTCGAAGCCGAGCGCGCAAACTATCTCGGTCGCGCTCGGCAGCAGGGTTACGATTCGCGGCATTTCACTCATGCTTAATTCCCTGGCGGCTGCATTCCTTGATTTCGTCCTCGCCCACCGCGCTATCCATCAAAGCCAGCCGCGTATGAGTGGTGAGGCCGCTGGCCTCGACCTGCTCCTTGATGAAGTATCGCTCGCCCGCGTGCACGTCGAACTTGTGTTGTGTCTTCGTGTCGCCCTCGACCGCGCATGTGAGTTGTCCGCTGTCCTCGACGAATTCGTAAAACCCGCCCGGCTCCAATTCAATGCTCTCATGTCCGCAGGTGATCATGGGAGTCGCCTGCGAGCTGAGAAACTGGTACGGCCGGTAAATGTAGATGACGCTCTGCGACGCGGGCAGCGTCCGTCGCTGATACGCTTCGCCCTGCGCGCCACATCCGGCGAGCATCACGCAAACGGCAGCTGCGAGGACGTGTGTCGGCGTGCGAATCATTCTTCGACTCACGGCTTTGACGCGCGAACGTAAAAGAACCACGGGATGTGATCGCGGAATTTGCGAAACGCCTCGGGATACAGCGCGCATGCGGACTCGGGTGCACGCGGCTCGCGAATCTCCTCGAGCCGGAGACCAGCCGCGATGATGGGGTTGATGTAATCGGCCAGCGTGCGATCGAAGCGCGGCACGCCAAAGTCCTCGACCTGCGAGGCGTTGGGCGCGTGACCGAACTTCCAATGCTCGACAAATGGCTCGCTGTTGAAATAATCCGCGACTGTGAATTTGACGGCGCGCCCCGAATCGTCTTTGATCCAGCCCATCCCTTTGGTCCCGAAACATGGATGGATGATGCTGTACGCCAGCGTGCCGCCGGGGCGCAGCACGCGCGCGATTTCGCGCATCGCGCCGGGAAAATCAGGACCGTCCATCAGCGCCATAGTCGAGACGACCGCGTCGAATGAATCGGCGCGGAACAGTGCCAGATTGCTGAACGACGCGCGCTCGTAGCGAATTCCCAGCGGTTCGCGCAGTTCCTCTGCGCTCGCAAACTCGATCATTTTGGCAGACAGATCGACGCCCGTCATGCGCGCACCGCGCCGCGCGAACATCCTCGTGTTGTGACCCTCGCCGCATCCGGCGTCTAGCACAGACTTCCCGCTGAGATCGCCCGCGAATTCCAGGAACGCGGGATTGTTCCAATATTCGCGGAAGATGTCCCAACGGTTGCGAACATGGTCAGCCCACACGTCGGCATTGCGATCCCATTGCGCGGCGACTTCGGACTCGCGAATTTCCGGCGGCATCCTTTCCCTCCTGCGCAAGCGCTGGCGACGCGGCTCGAAAAAAATGCGGACGAGGAAATCTCGTCCGCTAAGAAACTCGGTTGTGGCGGATAAGCGATCGCAGCGCGATCGTCATCCTGAGGGTTTGGCGAGTATATGCGCGTCGCTCAACGTTGACAAGAGTCCGACGCGCCTTGATCGTGAACGCATGATGCATGAAGTCTCCAGCGCTCGCATCGCGGCGAAAGTCACGGCGGTCGGTCTCGATTTCGGCACCACCAACAGCGCGATCGCAATCGTCGGCGCCGACGGTTCGCCGCGCCTGGCGCGGTTTCCCGCCGCTGAAGGCGGCGATCCGACCGAGACGTTCCGCTCGATTCTGTTTTTCGAGGCGCCCGAGGAAACCGGCGGCACGGATTCGGCCGTCTCGGTCGGCAACGACGCGATTCGGCGCTACCTTGCGGCGGCGGGCAACGGGCGGCTGGTGCAATCGCTCAAGTCGTTCCTGGCGGACAAGACTTTCGAATCAACCGATATCATGGGCGAGACGTATTCGCTGGGCGATCTGATTGCGCCAATCATCAGCGCGCTCCGCGATGCTGCGATTGCACAGTTCGGCGAGTTGCCGCCGCGAATCGTGGTCGGCCGTCCGGTTCATTTCGCCGCCGCCGGCAATCCGGACGAGGCGCTCGCGCGAAGCCGGCTGGACATCGCGATTCGGCGCGCGGGATGGACCGACGTGCTGTTCGAGTACGAGCCGGTTGCGGCCGCGTATGACTACGCGCTCCGAATCACGCGCGACGAGACGGTGCTGATTGCGGACTTCGGCGGCGGCACGAGCGATTTCTCGGTGCTGCAGTTGAAACCTCGAACCGCTGCCAAATATGGCGCGGCGCGCTACGAGATTCTCGGTAACGACGGCGTCGGCATCGCAGGCGACGCATTCGACGGCCGCGTGATGCGCCAGCTGGTCGCACCCGCGCTCGGGCGCGGCACGAAGTACCGCTCGCCATATGGGATGGTGCTGCCGGCGCCGACGTGGCCGTACACCAAGCTCGAGAGATGGCACCATCTGTCGTTCCTGAAAGCGCGCGCGACGATGCTGAGGTTCGAGGAGCTGAAGCGCGAGTCGTTCGAGCCTGAAAAGGTCGCCGCGCTGATTCATATCGTCGAAAACGACCTCGGCTACTTTCTGTTTCGCGCAGTGGAGAAGACCAAGCTCGAGCTGTCGGCTTTGGAAGCGGCCGACTTCATGTTTTCCGATCCGCCGGTTTTGATCGAGAAGATAGTTGCGCGGCCGGATTTCGAGAACTGGATCGCCCGCTATCTCGAACAGATCGCCGAATGCGTCGATCGCCTCATGAGGACCGTCGCGCTCGAGCAAGACGCGATCGACAGCGTGTTTCTGACCGGAGGATCGTCGTTCGTGCCCGCGGTGCGGCGTATTTTCATCGAGCGCTTCGGCGCCGATCGGATCCGCATGGGCGACGAGTTCACGTCGGTCGCGCGCGGCCTCGCATTGCGCGCGCTGGACGCGAGCGATTGACAGGGCTGCCGCGTAGTCGCGGACGAAAGATTTACCTGTCGCAGACTAGGCGCGGACAAGTTCATCCCTGCGACACGCATTTATTTCTGGCATAGGCCCTGCATTGTTACTCGAAAAGGCAATCGGCGAGCGCCGCGCGTGCTCGTGTAAAAATTGCCAATACTCTCGGGAGAGGTGAATTTTATGAAGCGACTCGTACTCACATTGGTGGCAGGCGCATTCGGTTCGCTGTTGGTGCTTCCGATCGCGCACGCGCAGGACTACCAGGACATGAGCAACGATGCCGGCCAGATCCGGCAGGACCAGCGCGACATACATCATGACCAACGCGAAAAGCGCGAGGACCTGGAACACGGCAATTTTGGCGCGGCGGCTCATGAGCAGGCGGATATCCAGCGCGACCGCGCGAACGAAAACGCGACCAAGGAAGATCTGAACAACGACCTGGCGAACCACTATGACTACGGCCATCACCACGATGACGACGACTAGAGTCTGAACGTTGACGCCGCGCCGTCGAGAAATCGGCGGCGCGGTGGTTTTTTGCAATGAATCTCATCGGATCGCGGGAGGTTACCTATGCGGTTCTATTTTTCTATCCGGTCATGCATGCGAGCTTCCACTATCGGTGCGCTGTCGCTGGCCCTTGCCGGATGCGCAACGGTATCGGTCACTCCGCAACCTGTTTCCCCGCCTGATCCTTCGGTCGCCTTGAACGCGATCGAGGCTGAGCCGACTCCTCCCGCGCAGATAGCAGTTCGCGATTTTGCCTTCTCTTCATCGTCAGTTACAGAAAACCGGAGCCCGTTGCATCGCGCGACTGACCTGTTGCGCAGCAGTTCGGCGGAGTCTCGCCGCGTAGCAATCGGTCGCGATGCGGCAGCGGTGCTTTCGGAGCAGACGGCGAAGCGCCTCAACAAGCTGGGTCTTGGGTCGACGCGAATCGCCAGTGACAACGACATGTCGCTGTCCGGCAATTTTCTGATCGTCACCGGCCGCCTCGTCGACGTCGACGAAGGTAACCGCTTCACGCGCGTTGCGCTTGGCCTCGGTGCGGGCGAGTCCCGCCTGGTCACCGAAGTTCATGTGTTCCGGGTCGTGAACGGTGAAAAAGCAGAGGTGCTTACTTTCACCACCCATGCTGACAGCGGAAAGATGCCCGGGATGGTGGCCTCGATGGGCTTTGGAGAACTGCTGCTAGGCCCGATTACAGCGATCGCTGCGATTGAGGATGCGGCCTCGAGTGGGCAGAAGATCTACAGCTCGCAGATCGACTACCTGGCCACCGAGACGAGCGACCAAGTGGCGCGCTATCTATCGCAATATTCAGCGGACGAGGGTTGGATTCCTCGCAGAAAAGCGAAGTCGGTTCACCTGGCCAGTTAACCGGATTTGACCGCTGCGGCGGGCGAGTTATTGGCGCGATTTTCGATCAGCTTGTTGCGGACTTCTACGTCGTAGGGAAGCGGTGCGCCGGGACACAGTTCCGAGAGCCACTGCCTGGTGATCAGATCGGGCAGCTTGCGGAAGCGGAACACCGAGACGTAAACCGCGTATCGTTCTCCCGTCGGCGGGTCCTCGACGAAATCGCGCATGCATCGCGAGCAATGGTGCTGAACGAGTTGCCTGCCGGGCTCGATCTCTACGCGACGCCCCTGAGCGCTCGACCATACGTGGCTGTTCCAAACCTCGCGATCCATGGAGATGTCACCTCCCAAGGTGAAGACTGAACGACGAAACCGATACAGATCTAATAGTGCAGATACGCGTTCTATGACAAATGGTTTCGAGTACGTCAAAAAAGGTGCCTCAAGGGACAGAAGAGTGAAGAGATCTTTGCAAGTCGAACGCGGAGTGGCATTAAATGTGCTGGCCGACGCCGAATGACGCCGCGCATGATTCAATAAAGATTGTAAAAATGGGCATGAAATCGTGAGCGACGAGGCCGCCGCCTACCGCGCCCGAGGGCGTCGCTTCTCCGCTTCGCGAATGGCGGAGAACTATCTCTTCCGCCCGCCATATCCGGCGGAAGTTTATGACACGCTCGGCGAACTGCTGCGGGGACATCCGCGAATCCTGCTTGATGCGGGATGCGGCACTGGAAAGATCACACTTGGAC
>JBAWCX010000447.1:0-1773 GCA_049590495.1 Binatus sp. (SeqCode) | reverse complement strand
ACTCGCTGCGCCGCTCGAACGCCTCGCGATCGCGCTGACGGAGCAGCCCGGCTTGCCGCTTGATCATCTGCTCCTTCTGGTAAAGGTCGACGAAGACCGACACCTTCGAGCGCAGAATCTCGGGATCGAACGGCTTGAGCAGAAAATCGACGGCGCCGCGCTCGTAGCCGCTCACCACGTCGGCGTTGCCGATCGGAACGGCGGTCAGAAAAATAATCGGAACTCGTGCGGCGCTTTCGCGCTGGCAGATTACTTCGGCGGTCCGCAACCCATCCATTCCCGGCATCCGCACGTCCATGAGAATGACCGCGAATTCCTCGCCTTCGAGTTTTTTCAGCGCCTCTTCGCCCGACATCGCCCGCACCAGTCGCTGGTCGAGCGAATCGAGGATTGCTTCAAGCGCGAGCAGATTTGCGGGGCGGTCGTCCACCAGCAGGATGCCGGCCTTCATCGCCGCGCCTGCCGGGATTCGTTCGATATTCGATGCTTCTTGCGATTTCATTTCCTCAGCCCAAGTCTCATCACCCTCTTCCACGGGCGACACTCTCCGCCTCGACTACACCGATGCCTGCATTGGTGAGCCGCTTGCCCAGATTCGAATCAGTTCCACCAGCTGCCCATCGTCGATAGGCTTGGCCAGGTAGTCCGAGGCGCCCGCCGCCATACAGCGCTCGCGATCTTCCTTGAGCGCCTTGGCGGTTACCGCGATCATCGGCAGCCATCGCTTGGCGGGATTCGCGCGTATCAGCCGCATCGTTTCGTACCCGTCCATCTCCGGCATCATGATGTCGATCAAGGCGATGTCGATTTCGGGATGACGCTCGAGCATCGCGATTCCAGCGCGGCCATTCTCGGCGGTGAGCGTCTTCATCCCGTGCCCTTCGAGCATGGTCCTGACCGCGAAGATGTTGCGCGGATCGTCGTCGACGATCAGCACGGTCTTGCCCTTGAGGCTGTCGAGCGTTTCGTTCGGCAACTCCGATAGTGGCGGCTCGGAAGCCAGGAAAGCGCGAACCGCGCCGGTGGTCTCGGCGACTTTGTCTTCGATCTGATCGGCCAGCCGCGCCTGCGACTCCGCGTCGATCTCGCGCGTGCCGAAGGGCTCCACTTCCTTGCCATAGCTGACCGGCATGTACAGCGTGAAGGTGCTGCCTTCGCCGGGACTGCTCTCGACGTGGATTTCGCCGCCGAGTGCGCGGGCAATCTCGCGGCTGATAGAGAGGCCGAGACCGGTGCCGCCGTAGCGCCGGCTGGTGCTGCCGTCGGCTTGCTGGAACGCCTCGAAAATCAGCCGCTGCTTGTGCTTGGCGACTCCAATTCCCGTGTCGGTGACCGACAGCGCCAGGACTTTGCCGCCGCTCTTGAGCGCCTCGCTCTCGAAATCGCGACGCGGCTCGGTCATCTCGATGCGAAATTTCACCGAACCGGTCTCGGTGAACTTGATTGCGTTGGCCAGCAGGTTTCTCAGCACCTGCTCGATCCGCTGGCGGTCGGTGCGAATCTCCTCGGCCACCCCAGGCGTCACTTCGGTCGAGAATTCGAGGCCCTTTTCCTCGGCCAGCGTGCGGAAGCTGCGCTCGGCGAATTCCACCAGCTCGACGGTCTGAAGCTGGCGCACCTCGATCGCCATCTTGCCCGCTTCAACCTTGGAGAGGTCGAGAACTTCGCTGATCAGCTTCAACAGGTCGCTGCCCGAAGTATAGATGGTGCGGGCGTAGTCGAGTTGTTTCTCGGTCAGGTTCGCTTCCTTGTTGTCGGACAGCACCTTGGCGA
>JBAWCX010000446.1:0-8031 GCA_049590495.1 Binatus sp. (SeqCode) | reverse complement strand
TGTGAGCATCGGCCCACTGCGCAACGATATGCGGCTGACCACCGAAGCTGTCCTGCTGGAACCAAGCCTCGATATCTGGCGCCACCAGTTGGCCCGCCTTTGGTCCGCTCTTGTACTTCACGATAGGTCCTAGCTGCTGTGCTACGCGATAGCGCAACATATAGTTATTGGCAGAAAGCGCAGATGAAGTCCCCGCCGATCCGTCGTAGGACGCCGCGGAAGGCCGTGGCTGGAAGTACTCGTCTTTGGTAAACGGCTGCGCGATGAGCAACGATCCCACAGGCTTGCCGTCGGGTCCGTTGACCATGCTGCCGTTTGCGGTGAACGGGAAAAATGTCTGCCCGATTGCCCATACTGCCAGTGGATAGATCAAGCAACAAATCACTACTGTGAGGCCCAACAGCCATAGACTTTTGACCAGGTTGTTTTTCATTGTTGTATCCTTGACCTACCTTCCTCACGCAACCATGTGCATAGCGGTAAGAACCACATCTATAATCTTGATGCCGGCAAAGGGCATGATTACACCGCCGAGTCCCCAAATGAGCAGGTTCCTTTTGAGCAGAGCGTCCGCTCCGAGCGGTATATATTTAACGCCTCTCAAGGCAACCGGGATGAGGGCCGGAATGATGAGTGCGTTGAAGATGACCGCCGACAGTATCGCGGAGGTCGGCGAATGAAGTTGCATAATATCCATCGCCTTGACCCATGGAAGGGTGCCGGCGAACAGAGCTGGAACGATCGCGAAGTACTTGGCAACGTCGTTGGCCACCGAAAACGTGGTCAGCGCACCCCGGGTCATGAGAAGCTGCTTGCCGATCTCGACGACCTCAATGAGCTTTGTCGGATCGGAATCAAGGTCAACCATGTTTCCGGCTTCTTTTGCGGCCTGGGTTCCCGAGTTCATCGCGAGGCCTACGTCCGCTTGCGCAAGCGCCGGAGCGTCGTTGGTGCCGTCACCAATCATCGCGACCAGCTTGCCGTCAGCCTGTTCCTTGCGGATATAAGCGAGCTTCGATTCGGGTGTGCACTCGGCGACGAAATCATTCACGCCCGCGCGCTTCGCGATCGTCGCGGCGGTCAGCGGATTGTCGCCGGTGATCATGACGGTGCGAACTCCCATCATATGGAGCCGCTCGAGACGCTCACTTATGGCGGGCTTCAAAACGTCTTCGAGTACCACCAGACCGACGACTTGTTTTCCGTCAGCTACTACTAATGGGGTTGCTCCGCCGGAAGCGACGCTGTCCACGATTGCCTCCAGCTCTTTCGGGACAATCCCGCCCTGTTTCTGAATGTACCGAGCCACAGCATCAGACGCGCCTTTGCGAATTTGTTTTCCATCAGGCAGATCGATTCCGCTCATCCGGGTTTGCGCACTGAACGGAACGGACCGGGCATCGCGAGGGTTAATTAAGTCCGCGCCGCTTTGCTCCTTATAGAGAGCGACGATGGTCTTCCCTTCCGGTGTCTCATCGGCAATCGATGATAATGCCGCCAGGCGGCCAACGTCATTGGCGGTATAACTGCCGACCGGAAGGAACGTAGTCGCGTGACGATTGCCAATGGTGATCGTTCCAGTCTTGTCGAGCAGCACGGTATCGATGTCGCCCGCCGTCTCAACCGCTTTGCCGCTCTTGGTGAGGATGTTGGCCTGAAGCGCGCGATCCATCCCGGCGATGCCGATTGCGGCAAGCAAAGCGCCGATAGTCGTTGGAATGAGACATACCAAGAGGGCCACTAGAGTTGGAACGTCGGTGCCAAGGCTCTTCAGCGGCTCCGAAATTCCTACATAGCTAGCCATGTATTGTTCCGCGTTCCACGCCATCGGCCAGAGCGGAATCACAACGATGACAAACGCGAGCGTTAGGGCAGAGAGTGCGAGGGTGAGCGCAATTTCGTTGGGTGTCTTCTGGCGGACGGCACCCTCGACCAGCGCGATCATACGATCCAGGAAAGTCTCGCCCGGCGCTGCAACTATCTTTACGACGATCCGATCCGAAATGACTCGCGTGCCGCCAGTGACGCCAGAGCGGTCGCCACCCGCTTCGCGAATCACTGGGGCGGACTCGCCGGTGATAGCTGCTTCATCGACCGATGCGATGCCTTCGATGATCTCTCCGTCTCCCGGAATCATCTGGCCCGCTTCAACAACGACGCGATCGCCCGGTCTTAGTGCGCTCGACAGAACCTCTTCAATTAGGTCCTTTCCACGCAGCCGATAAGCGGGCGTATCGCTTCGCGCCCGTCTGAGTGACTCGGCCTGCGCCTTGCCCCGGGCCTCAGCGAGCCCGGTGGCGAAATTAGCAAATAGCACCGTCAGCCAGAGCCAGAAATCCAGGGCGATGAAATAAGTAATCGGAACCTGGCTCGCGGAAGTGCTCACCAGCGCTTGTATTATGAAGAGTAGCGTGAGCACTGCGCCGATCTCCACCACGAACATCACTGGATTACTCCACTGAATCTCGGGGCGAAGCATGACGAATGATTGCTTTAGAGCCTCGCGCACGAGTTCCGGCTCGAATAGCTTCCGGCTTCTAACCCGCCGTGACGAGCGCGGATGCTCAGGCGTCTCAATATTCCGTAGCGGTGTGGCTGCTGCCATTTTTTGCTCCTCTCAATGGTGCCCGATAGTCTTCAGTTCTCTACCTTAGAACCGGCTCCTATCCTCCGAACGGGATCGGCCCGAGATGGTCAGCCACGGGACCCAGCGTGGCGACCGGTAGGAACAGCAACGCGCCTACAATTACGATCGTGCCGAACAGAAGGCACCCGAAGGTAAAGGTGTCGTCACGCAAAGTACCCAGCCCGAATGGCGTGCTCTTCTTCATACCGAGATAGCCGGCCATCGCAATCGGAGCGATAATCGGCAGGAATCGGCCGAACATGATCACAAAGCCGGCAGCTATGTCCCATGGCACAGCTTCGGGCGCCGGATTCGGGTTACTGTTGAGGCCATAGGTGACTCCCAGGCCGTCGAAGGCGGAGCCGTTATTAGCAGAATCAGACGAGAACTGGTAAACGATTTGCGAGAATCCATGCGGCCCTGGATTACTCTCTGCCTTGACTCCCCAGTTGGTTGCGGCAAACAGACCCGTCGGGAAAAGTATTACCAGCGGATGCACAAGCAGCGCGATTAGAGCCAGCTTAACCTCTCGCGGACCGATCTTCTTTCCTAAATACTCCGGCGTGCGGCCGACCATCTGACCGACGATGAATATTCCGATGATCAGGAACAAGAGCAGGTTGACCATCCCGACGCCCTTGCCACCGAATATGCAGTTCACCCACATACCGAACATGGGCGACAATCCGGCCATCGGATTCAGGCTGTCGTGTTCACATATGATCGCTCCGCAGGTGAAATCGACAGTAAGCGCGGCGAAAGTCGAGCCGGCTGACGTCCCAAAGCGAAGTTCCTTGCCCTCGAGATTGCCAAGATGCTGATCGACCGGCAGTCCAGCTACCGCGGGCATCGTAATAACCCGCTTGCCACCCGGCGCTGTTGCGCTAGCGATCTCGAAGTTTTGGGGGCCGGGGTGAGCTGTAAAGCCCGGATTGGGTTTAAGGGTGTCGAAGTAGATCGCCCATAGGACAGTGCCAACAAGCAGCGTCAACATTACGGCGAAGATCACGTTGGCATGGCGCCGGCGGCTGAGCATCCGGCCGTACATCAGGACGAGCGCCATCGGGAATAGCATAAACGATGAGGTGGTAAAGATGTTGCTTCCAGCGGTCGGATTCTCGAACGGATGGGCAGAGTTCATCCCGTAGAAGCCGCCGCCATTGGTGCCGAGCATTTTCATCGGGACGAACGCCGCCAGCGGGCCTACTACGATTGTCTGCCGCTTCGGCTGGTTGCTGCTGTCAGTGCCCATTGCGGCGGGCTCGAGCGTGTTAACCTGGTAGGCGCTTTGAAAGGTCATCGGCATGCCCTGCACCAGAAAGACGAGGCTCAAAGCGAACGAGGCCGGAAGAAACAGGTAAATGACCACGCGCCACATATCCAAAAAGAAGTTGCCGAGATGCGAATCGCTCCGGAATGCGCGAATGATCGCGGTCAGGGCGCAGAGCCCGATAGCCGCCGACAGAAAGAACATGGGTATGCAGAAAAAGATCTGAGTGAAATTGGAAAAGCTCTGATCGCCCGAATAATGCTGAATATCGGTGTTGGTGGCGAACGATATAACAGTGTTGAAGATCGTGGTGGGTCCGATCATCCCCAGGCCCCGCGGATTAAGCGGCATCCACGGCTGCAATGACAGGACCAGATAACCAAACAGAAAGAGCACGGTATTGAAAAAGAGCAGCGTCACCGTGTACTGCTTCCAATTCTGAGGACCGGAGTCGAGACGCTTCTCGAACCATCCAAACACCGACCACGGGCGATAGTGCCCGTCCATGATGCGCGCCATAAAGCCGCTCAAGGGGATGGCCAGGATTATCGGGAATACTATTATTGTAATGGGCAAAAGCCACATAACATTGATCCTCTACAAGTCTGCTAGTTGACGACTAGAACCACTCGGGGCGTATCATTGCCGTTACTAGATAACCGAACACAAAGACCGCGATTACTGCTGTTAAGTAGGTCATGAGCGCCTCCTCTAAATGTTCTCGCAAGCTTTGATAAACGCGAAACAAATACCGAGACCTAGCAGGCCCAACACGAATGTGGCCGGAAGCCAAATTGCGACGTCCATTTTTCCTTCCTCCATGGCGCCATGACTGACCCATCCCAATCGGCTAAAGCAAGATTGGTGCTCCCTGAAAAGTCAAGAATAATGGGCTCTAAGGCATCACTCTTCCCGAGAGAGATGCCTTGATGGCACGCGGTTGCTATAGCGCGCGCCACGGTCGTTCGGTCACATTTAAAACTTAAATGTCAGAAAGGAGGGGGCGACACGAATAGAATGCCTTACAGCTCGCAACTTGCGTAGCCAACGGCGAGGTCGGTATCTAATGGTCGATGTCGATTGAAAGCGGTCGCTAAGGTGTTAGATTCTGTTTGGCAAGACTACCTTGTCCGCAGATCATATCTTCCTGTTAACGAACTCGCCGATCCAGATAGAGGGCGAGCCCAACCACAGCAACGAGCACTAACAGGCCAACGGGCATAACCACCACCTATCTTCGAGCCTGGTGAGTCCTACCCTTCTCGGTATGCGAGTCCAGGTGGGCGATCTGAGCGAACCATACTCGCCCTCGTCACTCGATGCCTGCGCAATCAGTGCGCGGCGGCCAATGGCATAGGATGCGAGACAGCAGCGGTTCGAGTCGAGCGAGCGGCGGCCTCAGCAGTCAGAACGATCGCCTGATCCAGCCTAAGAATGACGATACTTTCCGGTCTGACACTCTCGACCAACTCGCGAGCGATCCGCATAGCAGCATCGTCCGCGACATTCAGGTCAACTCTTAGACGCTCAACCAGGTCGAGAACGAACGCGTGACCGCGATAAAGCCGCTGGCGTTCACGACTGACAGCGGGGAGCGTCCGGCGAACTTCGGTCACGTCGAACTCTGACAGATTCAGGCCCTTGGCAGCCTCTCTAAAGCGGTCGAGAGTGCCGGGATCGATTACTAACTCTATTCTCTTCATCATCACACTCATGTTTGGCCGAAGGAAGCTCAACAAGTTACGTGGGGAATAGATGCATGGCGTGTGCCGCCGAAGAAGTCCTGTCTTTAAAAGGACTTTCTCGAGCTGCTTGAGTAGAACAATTGATTTTTAAACGAGCAGGTTTTCATTTTGAAATGCTCCGCCGCCTAAAGGTGTGAACATAAAGTGATCTAAAGGCGCAAGAGCCTTAAATCTCGAAGATTTGCGCGGACTTTCAATCGACTCGTTCTGGTGTGCCGTCGCGACCGCACTCTGGCGCAAGGGTTGCTTTAACCTGATGACGACCATTGAAGTGCGTGAGCAGAAACCATGAAAGCAACCATCACACCGCTTCGTGATCTTTCTTCTATCAGGATCATCGCACCAGTGCCGAAATTTGGAATTCAGATGCCCATGCGAGTTTCACCGAACGGTTACCGCGAGCTCAATCGACTGTATCCCTCGGCAAGGCGTGAGTATTCCGAGAAGCCTTTTTCGCCGGAGGAGATGACCCACAACTTCGCGATCCGGGCCCTCGAGAAGCCGCGCTTCTTTGCGCGCCGGCCATACATATATTTGTGCGTACGATGCCGCCAGATATTTCTGGTCAACGAGCATCGCGGCTCGATCGTAGCCGTCGATCGCAATAGAAATCCGTTACCAGAGCCCGAAAACTCAAGACAGGTTCAAACGTTCGCTGACGGCCCATGCCCCAGCTTCAAGTTCTCTTCGAGATTCCGCCGGCCGCGTCAACCGGCGACGACCGTCAAACTAAGTATGTTGAAGCTTGGCTTGTTGAGAATTTTGGCTTCGTTTTGCCCAGAATTCAGAGGGCCTCAAAACATCGCAACCGCCGGCAAGAGAGCTCAGGCGATGCCCGCAATTACGCCTCACGAATTTCTTTTCTAGCGGTGCCAATTGCCAGACGAGGGCTTGTGAAATCGTATCGAGAAGTTCAGCCACGCCTCCTCACGGCTTTTTTTGGCGCGAAAGTGGACGGGATCTCATTTATGCACGTTCATCCATTTGATTTCGTTCCCGCGCGAGAGAACCCCGCTGGTGGAACAGAACCATCGTCCATTAAGCAGGAAAGCGGAGGCCGCTTCAGGCGGAAGATGGCCTTCACCGCAGAGGAAACACGCCATCACTTCGCAATTGAGGCCCTGGATAAACCCGGATCCTTCCGCCCACAGCCGTATCTATATACTTGCGTTCGCTGCAGATGGATTTTTCGCATCAATGATTCGCGCGGCTCGATCATAGCCTTGGACGGGTTGGGCCGACGTCTACCCGAACCTGAGAATTCCAAACGCATAGTCACCTTTCACCGAGGACCGTGTCCTGCCTTTCCAGTCATCGAGTACCTCGTCCCTGAGGTTGACCGCGAAAGTCGACTCCCTAAGTTTATGTCGCGAATTGTCGATATGTTACGCGGTCTAAACGATAGATATCGGAGCCGTGCTCGCAGCCCGGAAAAGACGACGGCTTAAGCACTCGCGGTACAAAGTCGAGTGCGGACGCTGGCCTTAAACGGCGCGGCCTGCGTTTCCGCGCTCTACGCCCTTACCATCGCGCAGTCGGTCCGCCAATTCCAGCGCGATTCTTCGCCACAGGCGCGGATACTCGTCGGCGAGCGCCGAGAAATCGGCGTCAGTGATCCTGGCGACTACCGAATCAGAAGTCCCGGTGACCGAAGCCGATCGGAACGTAAGTGGGTCGACAACGGCCACTGGCGGCATTTCAAATTGAAATGCCCTGACGCCTCGATTTTGAAATGTCGCCGCTCAGCGTCACAGGAAACTCGTTGAACGCTAAGGCAATTGGCGGCGGCACACTTGATGCTGACTAGCAAGGCATGTCCGGCATCATCTCATCCAGGCCGCATTCACGCGCCGAGTCGATTGGTCAGCCTAATCTGCGGCTGGTTACGAGTGACCGAAGTCACCAAGCGATCGCTCGACCCTCGGAACAATCACCGAAGACCGCGGTGATGGCCTGTCTGACCGCCCGGAGTTCCGGCAATAGCGAGCTCTTACGCAAGGCCTCGGCCGCCGCCCGCGGACGTGACGGCGAGTTCTACGCGGTTCTCGTCGATTCGCCGCGCACTCGATTTAGCCACGCTCGGGTTGGGACGCTTATCGACGACGCCATCCTGGCCAGCTACCTTGGCGCGAGAATCGTATGGCTCGAATCCTCCGACGTGGTCGTCGAGCTGCTGCAGTTCGCGCGGCAATCTCGTATCGGCCGCATCTTCGTTGCGAGAAACCGGCCCGCTCCGTTCTCTCGACTATTTGGGCGCACGGTTTGTTCCGATCTGTTGAGCCGCGCCGAGGGTTTTCGTATCGACGTTATCGGGTTTGAACGCGAGAACTGATTTTTGGATAGGGCGCCGACGGTGGACGAAGAACGCAGAGATCTGGATGGTCCGATAC
>JBAWCX010000445.1:0-5131 GCA_049590495.1 Binatus sp. (SeqCode) | reverse complement strand
GAAGATGACGACGTCGAAAACTCCAAACCCTCCAGGAACCCGGCTGATTACTCCCAGCGCGGTTGCCGCCGAAAACACCGCCGCGAAGCTGAAGAAGTCGATCCGTGCGTACGGTAGCAGGAACCAGAATGCCGCAGCCGCCGCCGCCAAATCGATTGCGCTTGCCCCGAGCTGAAGGAGTGTGATCGTAAGCGAAGGCATCGCGATCGAAAGCCGCCCGATTGCTAGCGGCCGCCGCCATGAACGGAGCAGCAGCGCGAGCAGGATCGCGAGCAACGCGGCGGCGCCGGCACATCGAATCGACGTGATCGAAATTGGCAACAAGCGCGCTATAGCGCTCCCCGCGAGCATGAGACTTAGAGCTGCGAACGCCGCGAGGCCTATACCAAATGCTACATTGATGGACAGCATGACGCGGGCGGTCTGCTCAGGGCGCACGCCGACCGCGCCGTAGACGCGATCGCGAACCGCATCGGCGGTCAGCGCCTTGAAACTGATGGCGTTGCCGAGCGCGGATCCGCAGAACGATGCGAGCAGCAGGGCTGGCGTCGATACTTGCACGCCGACATAACTCAACGCGCACAGATCGCGCGCGACCAGCGCCAGGTAGCTTACCGCGGTCAGCAGAATGGAAATCCAGACAAGTCGATGTGGGGTCGCGCGAAGCGCCTGCATCACTCCCTGATAGTCCAGGCCGCGTGACAAACCGTTCAGAAGGACGAGCAGTAGCGCACATGCAGCGACCAAGGCGATAGGACCGGCGATACGCCGCAGAACATTCGCGCGACTGGTCAGCGAACGAATGGTGTTTTGCAGCCCTTTCTCCATCGGCGCCAGCATCACTGCAATTTGATCAGGAAGCATCTCTCGCGTCGGTGAATGTGGAGTCGCGTTCAGTAAGAGACGCGTCGTCGATGACTTGGGCCAGTGTCCAGCGAGACGATTGCGATGACATCGGTTCGCGCGCGACGACTGCCCATTCTCCCTCTCTCACCATGAATTTGTGGGCTTCTCGTACCAGCTCCGGTGCTACGGCGAGACTTGGATTCTTCCGAAGCAACGCGCGTACGCATGCGCGGTCCGACGCGATCTTTTTCTTCAGGCTCTGGCTTCGGCATCCCGCCTGCCACGCCATCAACTTGTCCAGGAGTCCCGCCAACGATTCGATCACGGCGCGTCGAACCGAGGTTCCCACGCTCGAGATTTCTTCCCCAATGCCGATAGGATCCAGTTCGTCGAATTGTCGGGACCGAGCCGCGGCTGCCTGCGCGCGACACCATGCATAGTGATCCTCATCGGAATCGTCAGCTTCGTCGTCAGAATTTCTTGCGATCCGAAGCCTCAGCCGCGTGAGCGCGCTAAACTCACTTTCCGCTTCGGGATCATCCGTGGTTACTAGCACGAGCTCCGAGGTTGGCAACTCGCGCAGAGCAGCTGACTCCCCCAGGATCAGCATTGCGTCAAGGCGTGCGCGTCTACACAAACTCTTCCACTCCAACTCCATCAGTCTTGCAAGCGAGGGCGAGCGGGACAGAGTGTCGTCAAGTTTGAACCTCGCCGATTCGATTTCAGACCGCCTATCCCGGGTGTGATAGTCCGGGCTGACGTTCCAAATCGTCAAATGAGTCAGCAGCTTCTCGACAGCTTCCCTCATCGGCTTCGCGTCGTTCAGTTCCGCGCTTTTTTCGAGCTCATCTCCGACCGCGTCCCATTCGACTTCGCGGATTCGACGGTCGAACAACAGTAGCTCGGTCTCCTTGCTCCAGGCGTAAAGGTCTTGCTCGCGAAGCCTTCCATTTGCTTCATCTTTTTCCGACATTCTGTTCTCCAATAGAGCCCCCGAGACGACTCGGCGCGTGGCGGATAGCATCCAGTCTCTGGGACGGTTTCTTTCGGATGTTGAGCGATCACTGGGCATGCACCGGAGGCTCACGCTCGGCGACATCCCGCGAAACGCGATTACTGGAGAGAGCTAAATTCTCAGACGGCAGAAAAGCGCAATAGGAAGGGAACTTACAGATGCAAAAGGAAAAACACGCGTTGAAAAACGTGACATCGGCCGCAAGCGTGCATCAAATACTCTTCCGAGCGACCCTCGAGGCGCGGACTCCTCTTGCAGAGAGAGCGAGCGAAGGTTCTCCTCAAACGGCAGAGCCCGGCTTGGACGCCGACTACTGCGCAACGGGAGATTGAACACGGCGCGAGCTGTATCGTCTTTCGTCGCCCCACTCGGCGCAATCGCAGCTGGCAATGCGCAAGTAACTGCGAGCAGTAACGTCAGCAGCCATATGCCGAGCGCCTTCACGTTAATCAGTTTACCTCCAATTTTCGGCGAGCGCGAACCTGGCGCCGATATTCCAGAGCTCCGTCCATTAGACGTGCTAAAATGGATTTTCGTCTGACTAATGAAGAAAATTGAACATTCGGAGCAATCGGATCGTCACACGAAATAGGTGCCCGCGCAGAGGCCGCGACCAGTCGCGCGATCTCAGCGACCCGAAGCGGCTCGCCGTGGCATCCGAACCTCATCCCGCGCAAGCGCACACATGAAGGAGGTAGCGTATGCAAAACAGGAGCTTGTGTTTCGGTCCGCCACGTGCCCGCTGCGATGGTCGCGATCGCACTCGCGATTGCGCTCGCGCTCCCGGCAGGCGCCGCAGTAAAACCTGGCGATGTCATCACGGCGCAAAGCGCCTACAGGGTGAAAGACCTTGAGTCGCCCGGCATTTAGGTAGTGTCTCAGTTGGAATTTGCGGCTGGGAGAAGTTAGACCCCAGTACCTGCGCTTAGTTCCTAACGCTGGCTCGTTCTCCTATTGCAGTATCTGTTGTATCAGCAGTAAAGAGATTCTTATCTCGACACGGAGGATTCCAACAATGGTTTTTGAAGGATTCCTGGTGATAGTCGGTACCTTCGTCGTGCTTGCAGTTTTTTTTTGGAGAGCGGCGGAACGACCAACGGGCGCAAATCGCGACACGCGCATGAGCCAAGCGTCAAAACTCCATAAAGCCTAGGCCGCTGCCGACGACGCGCTATTCGCTAGAGTTCGTTGGGTCTGCGGACAAACTCGCGTTTCCGCAGGTGTGGTAGTGTGTCATCACGGTACGGTCTCACGACTCGTTTATTTTTTTGGCTGGCTTCCCATTTCGTTCCACGGCTCGCGCCGTCAGCAACATCGTTCGCCACCAGTCGCAACGGCAAGGGCAGTGTATACGTTTTTGTGACCGGAATTTCCCTCAATCGGCCAATTCAAGCAGCGGCGAGACCACGAACAACCTAGGCTTTTGTTGGTGATTTTGGCTGGTTAGCAGAGAACGCCGGTTTTGAAGACCGGTGGGGCCACCGGGCCCCTTCCTCCTCCACGCGTTAGTTATAACGTTAATCGACGGCGGCAAGCACCTTCAGTTGCTCGGCTACGGCGCGGCCTTGCTGGTCGATTGCTCGTACCAGGAATGAACCGGGGCGCGCTTTCCACATGAACGATTCGCCAGATAACGAGGTTCCTACAAGCTGATCGTCGACGAACCAATAAACCACGCGGCTGTCGGCGTCGGTGACCGCAGCGAAAGGAATCTCAGCGCCACCATCCGCCGCCGTTGAATAGGTGATACCGCGGCTCGGCGAGGAGATCAGCGGAGGCGTGCCGGCGCCCGCGAATTTCCGGCAGGCAGGGTCAAGCGGTGGCGGCATTTTTCTCGCAAGCCCGGCGGAACGGAACAGTTTCAGAATGTCGGAAGGCCAGAACTCGAACGTGCGGGTAGTCAATCCGCCGGTGTCGCCGGGACAAGCGCGAAGACCCGAGTGATTATCGATCTGAACTCCGCGATGGATTGAACAAGTCGCGATCGGCGACTTTCCGGGAATGAAAAGCGTCTCTTTTAAATGATCGCAGTACGGCCCGGGGAGCTGACCGGAAAGCGCGCACACCTTGACTCTCTTCAAGTTCAGATGCTGATGGACGAGCGCTTCGCGAAGCGGCCCTCGCGCCCGGAGCGCGTCGACGATCTGAAAAAACAAGGGTCCGGCGGCTTCGCGTCCGATAAAGTTCGCGTTCGGCGTCCCGTCGAAGTTACCGATCCAGACTCCGAGGACGTACGGGCCAACGATGCCCACCGCCCATGCGTCGCGCAGGCCAAACGAAGTGCCGGTCTTCCATGGAATCGCGGACGCAGTTGGCACCTGCGAGGTGGTGAAGTCATCCGCAGGCCGCGGGTTCCGGCGCAGCATATCAAGGACTACATAGCTTGCCTCCGGACTCAGGAGTTTCAACGGATTGCCAGGGGCGCGCGGCGGAGGAGTAGTGAAAATCAGAGGGCGCAGTTCACCGCCGTTCGCGAGCATCGCGTAGAGCCCCGCCAGCTCCTCCATACTTACTTCCGCGCCGCCGAGCGCGAGCGCCAGGCCGTAAAAACTTTCATCGCGGAGGTTCCGAATGCCGGCTTTTTTCAGGAAGCCGTACAGCCCCGGCGGACGAAGCATGTTCGCCACCTCGATCGCCGGCACGTTGCGGCTGCGGACGAGTGCGCTGGTCGCGTCGATTGGCCCGAGGAAATCGTGGTCGTAGTTTTCCGGATTGTAGGCGGCGATCCTTATCCTGGTGTCCTTGAGCATGGATTGCGGATGGATCAATCCCTGGTCGATCGCGAGCGCGTAGATGAAAGGCTTGAGTGCGGAACCCGGCGAGCGGCGGCCCAGCAGGCCGTTGACCTGCCCATCGATCTGATTCTGGAAGTAATTGGCCGAACCGATGTAGCCCTTGACCTGCATGGTTCGATAGTCGAGAAGGATCACGGCGCCATTGTGGATACCCAGGCGGTGACTGCGCTCGATAAAAGTACGGAGTTGCAGCTCGAGCATACTTTGGACGGCAGGATCGAGCGTCGAGCTAATACGCGCGGAATCGCTGTTGGCGAGTACCCGATCGACCAGATGGGGAGCGAGATAGGGAAGTTCGCTTCGGCTCGAAGCGTGAACGACCATGGTCACGCCCGGGTTGGGAAAACCGGACGCATGAGTCCTTGCCCAGAGCGCGCCAAGTCTTAGCCTGGCACTATCGAGAGCCTCATGGCCCGAGCGGCGCAACGGGTTTCTGCGGCTGGGACTCTGCGGAATCACGGCGAGCGTCAGAGCC
>JBAWCX010000444.1:0-5351 GCA_049590495.1 Binatus sp. (SeqCode) | reverse complement strand
TTGGGCAGGGGTGACCCCTGCACCCACTATCAAGAGAAGACGCGGGATTTCGTCCCTGTTAGAACTTTTTTCACAACAGAGCGGCGAGCTTCTCCGGGGGACGCGCTATGACTGCGCGCTTGCCGCGAATCACGATTGGGCGCTGCATCAGCTCGGGATGCTCGAGCAGCAGCGCGACGACCGCCTTCTTGTCGACATAGTCGGCCGGATTCAACTTGAGCTCCTTGAAGCGCTTGTCTTTGCGGACCAGGTCGGCGACCGGACCGTCGAGCAGGTCGATAATTTTACCGAGTGTCTCGCGACTCGGATGATCTTTCAGATATTCGATGATGTCGAACTCGACATCGCGGGCGCGGAGCATCTCGATCGCACCGCGCGAGTTGCCTCAGCCAGGGTTGTGATACAGGGTTATGCGTTCCATCGTTCCCTCATTTTTCGAAGGTCTCCACGGTAGAATAACGGGCGAGAGACCGAAGAGTACAGGCTTTGAAGGAAATGCCGTGAGCGGCTACAATTCATCCGGCGCGAAACTAATTGCCATGGAGTCCTTGTGAAGAACATTTCCAATCGCGGGTCGAGCCGCCCTCTTCGTTTCGCGGCGGTTGCTCTTTCGGTCGCTGTCGCGGCGGGTTTGGCGGCCGGCGCGCGGATTGCGGGCGCGGCGAGTGTGAGCGGCTTGATGTCGTATCGCGACGGCAGGCCCGCGGACAAACGCGAGCTTCATTACGAGAACCTCGTGACCAGCGATATCTACGTCGCGCCTACCAAGCCTGACGGCTCGTTCACCGCGGATCTGCCGCCGGGCGTCTACGATCTGCGCGCCGAACGCGGACTGGTTCTCGCCAGCGGGATTCGCGTCGCCGACGCCGACGTCAATATCGGCCATGTCGTCGAGCCGGAGCAGCTGGACATACGCCGCCCGTTCGAGCGTGAAGGCGTCGCCGAGGCGATTGTCGACAGCCCGGCGCCTGCGACTGCTAACGTGACTTCGGGACGTGCTATCGCGGCGATGAGATACGGGTACGAGGCGATCGCGCCAATGGGAGCGCCCGGGACGCCTGCGCCGCAATCCACGCCGCTCGGCGAGTTGATGGTGCCCGAAGCGGGCGCCTCACCTTCGACAATGGAAGTACCTGGTTACGAGGGACTGGGCGGGGGCGCGCCTCCTTACGCAGGCAAGGAACCTAACCCCTAACCTTTCCACGTGTGAAGGGGAACCAATCAGTTTAGTTCTTCGTAGAGCGTTCGACGAATTCCAGGCGGTTTCCCCATGGGTCGCGCACGAAGAAGCGCTCCTGGCCGGGAAATCGATTGCCCGCGATTATTTCGACACCGGCGGCCTGAAGGCGCCGGCGCATCGCTTCCAGATTAGCAACGCGAAACGCCGGGTGGCGGCGCGAGGCGCTGTTCACCGCCGACGCGTCCTTGTCAGTGGTCAGATGGAGCTGCTGGCCGCCGCATTGGTACCATGCGCCGGGCCGGCCGCTGTCGGTGTTGGCAGGGCGTTCCAGCGGTTCGAGGCCGAGCAGGTCCTGGTAGAATGCGCGCGCGCTTGCGAGCGCGTCGTCGCCGGCGTCGATCAGAAGGTTTACGTGATCGAGTCCGATAATCAGGCTCATCGGCAGTCCTCTTTGCGCTGGCTTGGTTGATTCGATTTTTTTCCAGCAAGTGCTGCGAGTCAATCGCCTTAAGCGCGCGTGGCGCGCGTGATATACCGATGCGACACTCGTGAATTTTCGGTTGCTTCAAAAGCTCGCGACCGCGGCCTGCGTAATTGCCGCGATTTACCTGCTCTCGATCCTCGTCACGGGCGGCTACGCGGTGAATTTCGGTTTCGTTGCCGCCAGGTTCGACGCCGACAAGCTATGGCCCGCGATCGTGGCGATGCTGGGCTTCGCACTGCTGCGAATATTCTTTCGACATGGCTCGATCGAAGGCGCGCTGCGATCGAGTCCCGGATTTATAGTTTTCGCGGTTGCGCTGATCGTATTTCTCGCCAATGGCCGTACGATTTCCGGCGGCGACTCAGTGCCCGCGAAATATCTGCCGCTGAGCATCCTCGGCCACGGCAACTTTTATCTCGATCAACTCGTAACTCCAGGCGAGAAAAAAATCCCCTACTATCTGGCTGAGAGCGGAGGCCATTACGTGTCCGACTTTCCGGTCGGTGCCGCGCTGATGGCGTTGCCATTCTATGTACCGTCGATCGTATGCGGCGTCAGCCCCAGCAGCAGGATTTTCTCCGAGCTCGAAAAGGTTTCCGCGGCGACTTTGGTGGCGCTTTCCGCCCTGCTGCTCTACCTGGCCGCTGTGCGCGTGACCGCCAACTGGATGGCGATGGTGCTGACGCTGCTCTACGCGTTGGGCACCACCAGCCTCAGCGTAAGCAGCCAGGCGCTGTGGCAGCACGCTCCCGCGCAGCTCGCGCTCGCGGCGGCGATCTATTGCCTGGTACGCGCGCGCGACGATCCACGCTGGGCGGGATACGCCGGGCTGCCGCTCGCCTTCGAGGTAATTACCCGTCCGGTCGATGCGCTAATCGCGGCGCCGCTCGGGCTGTACGTGCTTATCAGTTATCGCCGCGAAATTTGGATGTTCACTGCAACCGCGCTCCCGCCGCTGCTTTTTCAACTGTGGTACAGCGCCGCCTACTTCGGCACGCCGTTTCGAATTCAATTTCTCGCGCATCCGCAGTCGGCGGGCGGCCAGACCGCGGCGTGGACGACACCGTTCGCGAAGGGATTGGCGGTAGTTTTATTCAGTCCCGGCCGCGGACTGTTTTTCTACTCGCCGATTTTCTTTCTCTCAGTAGCAGGATTGGCGCTTGCGTGGCGGAGAAATGGCGACCTGCTGCTGCGCTACCTGGGAGTCGGCGCGATTTTGAGCGTACTGGTGGTCGCCAAATGGCGCACGTCTTCCGGTGGCGAGTCTTTCGGCCCGCGACTGCTCGCCGACCTATCGCCGATAATGGCGTTCGCGCTGTTTCCGCTCAAGGATTCCATCCGCAATCGGCGCGCGCTCGCGGTCGCGCTCGCAGTGCTCGGCGCCTGGTCGATTACCGCCAACGGCTTCGGCGCGTTCATCAGCTATCGTGGATGGAACCGATGGGCGCTCAACGATGCCGACACGCGACTGTGGTTGTGGGGCGACAATCCGGCCGTCGATCCGTTTCGCTCGCTTCTCGACTCTATCCGGATCGCGTTGGCTCATCGTCCGACCAGCCGAAACTCGCCCGACCTGCTCGACGCCCGCTTTATCCTGCTAGGTCCGCCTCCTCCCAATGCCGTGCCGGGGGCACACGTCCGCCTAGCCCTGCGCACAACCAACACCGGCAAGGCCGTCTGGCTCACGGGGCGTTCACCTGACGAACGCGGTGTGGTCAGCCTGGGATGGGTGTGGAACCGCCAGGGTAAGGCGGTCGGCGAGAGCGAATCGCGCCGCGAGCTTCACCTGAACGTATTTCCGGACGACTCGATGGATGTACAGGCGTCCGCGCTGGCTCCCGATGCGCCTGGCCAGTATGAGCTCGAAGTTTCGCTCGCGGCCGGAACAGGAAGCCAGTCTCTGCGTACAATTGGGCTGCCCGTGAAGTTTCCGATAACGGTCATCGGCGCTGTCGCGACGTCCGGCAGCGCACCGTAACCGGCAAATCAGATCAAACGTCGCGTCCGAGCGGTAATCATTTGCTGCCGGAGGCTGGCGTAGGCTGACCGCCGGGACCACCGCCACCGCTGAACCCTCCGGCTCCGGCCGCGATGCCCACACCGACTCCCGCCGCCAGGCCTACTCCAAGCGCCGTCGCACCGAGGGCTCCCAAGCCTGCGCTTCCTTCCCAGAATGCGCCGCATCTGATCTCGCTATGCTTGCCCTGATGAACGTCCCGGCATTGCGGAGGATTGGCAGTATTGCAGAACAGCACCGTGCCGTCCTCGACGTCGACGCGGGTCCGTTTGCGGCAGCCCTTGGATCCTTCGTGCTCGTCTTCGTCGTAGTCGGTGTCCCACTCGGTCCCGCGAACCGCTCCGACGGCGTTGGGAGTATTCACCTGGAAGGTCGTCGAACTCCCGCGCATCGCGCCTACGATTATGGAGTGCAGATGACCGCCCAAGAGTCCGACCTTGCTCGGTGCGCCGACTCCGTTCACCAGTACGCTCTCGTCAAATGTCAGGTTCGTAGATGGGCCCAACTTCAGAGCGCTATTATCCACCAGCGCGACGGTCATTGCTGAGTTCGCATCGGTCGTTACTTTGTCGTGCAGCATGATCGGCAGGTTGGCCGCTGCCGCGATGGTCGCGCCGTTGCGCTGAATGTTCGCCGTGCCTTGCATTTGCGAGATCGTGCCGACCGTATTTTGTGCGCGCGCGGCCGGAGCCGCCGTCACAATCGCCAGCATGGCCGCTACGAACAGCGATACAATCCTCGAACACTTCATTTGCTTTCGCTTCTGCATTTTGCCTGCGTTACCCCACCCTTCCATAGCTGACCGCGGTCAGTATTGCAGAATGCACAGATTAACGAAAAGGGTTAAGTTTCGCGCCAATAGATATACCGTTTTAGCCTTAGCAGTGGCTAGAGCCATTACGACTCGAATATTCAGTTGATGGCGGCCTCCGAGCGATCGGTCGGCTGTGCCGCTGCGTCATCAAGAATACTGGCGCGATGACCTCTCGCGAACACGGTCGTGTAGAGATTGAGCGTTCGCGCGGCCATTTTACCGATCGCAAATTCGTTGACGACCCGATCGCGCGCGGCGCGTCCCATCCGCGTCCGCAGCTCGGAGTCGTGTAACAACCGGTTGAGCGCGGCCGCAATCGCATCGGAACTTCTGGGCTCGACCGTAAAACCGGTAACACCGTCGAGCGACGCATACGGAACGCCCGAATCGATCCGGGTGTTCACTACCGGTCTGCCACATGCCATCGCCTCCAACTGAACTAGTCCGAAGGCCTCGCTGCGCTCGCACGACGGCAGCGCAAAAATATCAGATGCGTGATAGTAGCTGGCGAGGTCGTCATGGATCTCGCCGAGAAAAATGACCCGCCCCGAAGTCCCGTTGCTGGCGGCTTCGCGCTCGAGTTCGGCGCGTAGCGGCCCTTCGCCAATAATTACCAGCTTGGCGTCGACCTTGGACATCGCCTGGATGAGAAACTTTATTCCCTTGTAATAGACCAGCCGCCCCACTGCCAGAATTACCCTCGGTCCGAAGCGCTGGCGCAGCTTGTCGGCCAACGATCGGTCAACCCGATCGTTATCGAATTGCCGCGCGTCGATTCCGTAGGGAATCAAATGGCAGCGGTCGGCGTGCTCGCGCAGCACCGGCGAGCTGGCGATATAAGCCGGCGAGGTTGCGA
>JBAWCX010000443.1:0-7007 GCA_049590495.1 Binatus sp. (SeqCode) | reverse complement strand
TAGGGCAACCAACAACTCCAAATCAGCTTCGATCACCTTCACCAGCGTCGTTGCCTCACCGCCCTTCATGATACAGAACGACGGATGCACCGGCGCATTGGATGCCGGCAATTTCTGCGAGGTTGAGGTCCTGTTCAATCCCACCCAAGTCGGAAGGGTGAGCGACCAGAAAGCCGTGACGTTCACTGATTCGGCCAAAAACAGTCCCCAACACGTCGCGCTCAAGGGCTTCGGAATACCCACTCGCATGCCACCTTCTCCGACCGCGACTGTGACGATGACACCATCGCCCGCGCCTTCGCCGACCTTTACACGGAGCCCCACTCCCAGTCCTGGCGGCACCATGCCACCTTCTCCGACCAGGACTGTGACCATAACGCTAACGCCGTCGCCTTTGCCGACCGGTTCACCGACGCCGTCGCCCACTCCCAGTCCTGGCGGCACGCTAACCGCCACCCGCACGTGTACTACCCAGGCAACGCCTGCTATCGCGGGAATGGTCTTGATCGCAGGCGGTCAGGGATCCGATGGAACTCCTCTGAACACTGCGGAGGTCTTCAACCCGGCCACGAACACATTCACGCTTACGACCGCACCTGCGCTCGGCGGCAGTAATATGACCGATGCGCGGTACAGCCACGCCGCAGCAGCAACCAGTACAAACTCAGCAGGCGCATCGGTGACCGTGACCGGCGGGATCGATGCTAACGGCGCCACCAATTCGATCGAGACGTTCTCCAGCAACACCAATCGGTTCACCGCCTCTGGTACGATGTCGGACTCGCGGCAGGGGCATACCGCGACGTTCCTGGTCTTGCCCGCTGGGGAGCTTCTGGTTACGGGCGGACGCGATGCGAACGGCACGGTCCTGAAGTCCGCCGATATCTACAGTCTCACGTTCGGAGGAGCCGCCTCATCGACCATGAACACGCCGCGGGTGAACGCGGCCGAATCTAGTGTGCAGGTTTACTCCCACATTGGTTGTCCCCCTCCGGCTACGGTGTTGATCACCGGAGGTTCCGATGGCATCAACGCGTTGCAAAGCGCCGAAGTGTTCGATCCCGCCACCAACACCTTTACTCTCACCGACCAGCTGGGGGGCAGTCAGATGAACGCGCCGCGCGTCTTCCACACCGCGACTGTCGGCGGAGCGATATTAATCGCGGGCGGCCTGGGAGCTGCGGGAGTTGCTCAGTCGAGTGCCGAAGTCTTCGCCTCGAACAAATTCACCCTGACCACCGACCTCGGTGGGACGAATATGACGGTGGCGCGCGCGATGCATACTGCCACGGGGATTGGCGGCCCATACCAGCGGTGCTGCCCGAATGAAATTCTGATCACCGGAGGCATCGACAGCTTGGGACACGCTCTGGCCAGCGCCGAGGTTTTCGATCCTGGCACGAACTCGTTCACCGCGGTCGGATCGATGCATAGCGCGCGATTCGATCACGCGGCCGCATCGCTGTCCAACGGCAAAGTGCTGATAACGGGCGGCGAAGATGGCAGCGGAAACACCCTCAACACTGCGGAAATCTACGATCCAACTACGCAGACCTTCACGCTGACGACGGACGCCTCGCTCGGCGGCAACAACATGAACGTCGCCCGCAAGCTGCACACCGCCACCGCATATTAGCGGCAAGCGAATCGAAGCGCGCTATCCAGAACGCGGCAGCATCGCTGATGCGCTGCACTGGAAATGCTGTGGGTCGCACTCGCTACCCCCCCTTTTTGCGGGCATATATGCAAATTTGGGCAATTATATACTTGACTCACCCAGCGATTCCCGCTATATTTTGAGTCATGGAAACGAACATTCCGAAGACCCTGAACGAAGCGATCCGCTACTTCTCGAATCGGGACAACTGCTTGAAGACGGCGATTGCGCTCCGCTGGCCGGACGGCGTGAAATGCCCGACGTGCGGAAGCAAGGACATTATCTTTCTGGCGACCCGTCAAATCTGGAAGTGCAAAAACCTGCACGATAGACGCCAGTTCTCCGCGAAGGTCGGAACGGTCTTTGAAGACTCGCCCATCGGACTGGATCGCTGGTTCACGGCGATGTGGCTGATCTCCAACTGCAAGAACGGCGTTAGCTCTTGCGAGATCGCGCGCGATCTGGGCGTCACGCAAAAGACCGCTTGGTTCATGCTGCATCGCATCCGTCTGGCGATGAACACGGGCACTTTCGAGAAGCTGACCGGAGAAGTGGAAGCCGACGAAACTTTTATCGGTGGCCTCGCCCGCAACATGCACAAGGACAAGAAGGCAAAGATCACGGGCACTGGCGGGGCCGGTAAAGCGGTCGTGATGGGATTGGTAGACCGCAAGAACAAACAGGTTCGCGTAGTGCACGTGCCCAATGTTCAGCGCGACACCTTGCAGACTCAGGTTAGAAAATACGTTCAGGGTGGTTCTTATGTTTTCACGGATGCTTGGCTTGGATACCACGGTCTGGATCGCGAGTACGTACACAGCGTGATCGATCACGCGGAAGCCTATGTTCAGGGCAACGTGCATACGAACACGATTGAGAATTTCTGGTCGCTGTTGAAGCGCGGATTGAAAGGAACCTACGTCAGCGTCGAGCCCTTCCACCTGTTCCGGTATCTCGACGAACAGGCTTTCCGCTACAACAATCGCAAGACCGATGACGGTAGGCGCTTTGTCGATACGCTGGCGGGAGTCACCGGAAAGCGACTGACTTACAAGCACCTGACTGGCAAAGACGAAATGGCCAGCGCCCTTAGTTGAGCGTCGGCAAGAACGCGGTAAGCGCGGGCGCAAACTGCTTCCAATCGCGCCGTATACGGGCGTAAGGTGGAAACATGACAAAAGCCGACCCGTCCAGTTCCCTCTCCCCTTTCCAGCGATTCGAGAAATTGGGGAAGGCGCTGTTCGCCGTCCCGAAAAAGGAAGTAGACGCAAAAGCGATTGAGCATCGGCATCGGCGGAAGCGAGCCAAGCGTAAGCGCACGGCCTAAATAGCGAGCTATCCATCACGGCATGATCTCGACTTCGACGTTGGCAAACGGTGCAAGCAGTGGCCGGAGCGTCGCATCGTCTTTCGTGCAGAGGATGATGGATTTCACCGACTTCGGTTTGAATCGCTTGATCAGTTCCGCCGAAAAGACGCCTTGACCCATCAAATACATGCCGAGACGCTCGCGCTTCGCCTGGATCACGATCACCTCTTTCCCCTCGATATTGACCATGCGCTGGCCTGTTGGCCGTCGCTCACGCTTCTCCCCTAACAAAATGACGGCATCGGCTCGGCGCGGGCCGCTAGCAGCATCTCCCTTGACGAGTTGAAATTCTTCGATCAAGGTGCCGCCGACACGCTCCCAATAGCACTCGATCATCGGCGTTTCGTGTTTGCTCATCTAAACCTGACTGACTCCTGCCGCTATAGGATTTGCACTCGGCGCAAATCTTCCCAGTTTCGGTCGATGCTTTCGGCGTCCCAATATTCCGGTTCCCACATAGTGGTGTAGCCAGCTTCCGGTGCGCTGATCAGTCTCGCGAGCAGTTCGGGCCACTTCGCATCTCCTTTGTCGATCCGCTCCCGCCAATAACGCGAAGTGAGATTGGCGAGAATATCAACAGCTTGTAGGGGCGAATAGGTTTCATCGTCTCCGAAACAAATAGCACTGACCAATTGTTTTACCTCTGGATTGATCTTGCGCAGACGCGAGATGACGCGATAACAGCTTAACGAATAGGTCTCATCCTCATCGAACATCAAAGATATTCTCGCCGGTACACCGCGTCCCTTGTCCCATTTCTTGAAAGTATCGGACATGCCACGCAAAATTCGCTGCACAGCGAATAGTGCAGGATTGACGTTGGGTTTCCCGATCGTCAGGTATTTTTTCCGGAAATATGGACCATCAATTCCAATTGAGAATCCGGCGAGAATGTTGTCGCGAATCGTGTCAATGAACTCGGTCAGTACCGCGTCCGCATGTTCTGGTGTCCACTCGCGTTGCCGACAGTCTGAGTAGAACTCAGTCATGTGAATGTGGGTGAATCCATGCTTGCGCAACAGCGAGTTCCAACGTTTATTGAAGGCTTCCCATCCTTCATCGTCTGAAAGAAAGGCGCACAGATTGATAAACCCATACCCATCGTGAAATTTCCCGCTCTCGTCGAGATATGCGTAAAGAGCCATCTTCAGCGAAGTGTCCGGGCCGTCTGAAAAGTGCGAATTATGCCGCAACCATTCCGAGAAAAACTCTTTGTGGGAGGACATCTATCGGCCCTCCCGTTCTGGCCCTGACCGTAGCCGACCCGCGTCGGGTGAGTCAAGTATATAATTGCCCAAATTTGGAGGGGAAAGGGGCAAGTTTACATCAAGTTTGCATCACGCGGGTTCGTACATATTCCTACCTATTTCAAGGCATTCTTGCCTGACCGAACGGCGGCAAGAGTACAATTGCTGCCATGGACGAACTGAAACGTCGATTACAAATTGCGGCGCAAATTGCCGATTGGGGAAACAGAACGGCTGAGTTCATTCACGCGGCAGGTAAAATCGGACGGCGTGCGGACGTTTCGAACGATGATAAACAAGAACTTAAAGAAGCCGCCGAGAATGTTGGAAAACTGTTTCGTATCGTCGCTGATATGGTGCACAAAGACCCGAAAGCGGCAGAGTTTTTCGAGCAAATGACCGCCAGTCTGGAGCGCTTGAACGAAGAATTGATCAGAGGAAACTCTCTGTTAGAGAAGATCGCTAATAAATAGGGTCGATCTTCTGCGGGGAGGAAATGGCGCATGGAAGCCCTGACTTTTTTCGTAGTGATCGGATTTATCGCGCTTGGCGCTGAAATTTACATCGCCGTTGGCGAAATCGTTCGCGAGCTACAGACGATTCGCCGTGAACTTAAACCGACACACCATCCCGTCGAGCTTGCGGGTATTCCTCTAACGAGCCAACAGAATCTCGCCGACGGCCTTATCGATGCGCTCCGGTCGCTCGAAAAAGCAGTCATGAAATCAAACTGAACCAGTGCCCAAGGTTTGACCTAGTCCCGGCTTCCGCCAATTCCATGACGAGTCCGCCGAACGTTAGGTCCGCGCGCCGGTCCTGACGTGCGCGATTGTCATCAATTTACATCGCGGCATCCGTTTCAAGCCGCCTTAATCGGTATGAAGGGCCGCCCGCGAGCGCGGGATTCCTACGCATTCGCGCGGGCTCGTACATATTCGCGCATCGGCGGTCTTGGCTGCAGAGCACTGGCAATGCGCCGTCAGTGTGGTAAGTAAAGTGATCGCCAGGGCGCACGCGCGGCGGGGGAGATACTGCTCGCGCGTGCAGCCGACACTATCGCCACACTCAAGGAGCACGAAGAATGAAAGCCGCCGTTTTCCACGGGCCCCAGTTGCCGCTTAGTATCGAGGACGTCGAACTCGACAAGCCGCAGGACCGCGAAGTCCTGATCAAAACCGTTGCCAGCGGCGTATGCCATAGCGACCTGCACTTCGTCGACGGTCTCTACCCCTACCCTGCCCCCGCGGTGCTCGGCCACGAGGCCGCCGGCATCATCGAAGAAGTCGGCAAGCAGGTGACTTACGTGAAGCCCGGCGACCACGTGATCTGCTGCCTGTCCGTGTTCTGCGGCAACTGCGACCAGTGCATGTCCGGACATCCCAATCGATGCTCGAACAAGTCCGCCACGCAGCGCAATCCCCAGGACAAGCCGCGCATCTCGCAGAAGGGCAAGCCCGTCAACCAGTTCCTCGACATCTCGTCCTACTGCGAGAAGATGCTGCTGCATGAGAACGCGGTCGTGAAAATTCGCGAGGACCTGCCGCTCGATCGCGCCGCGCTCATCGGATGCGGCGTCACCACCGGCGTCGGCGCGGTGCTCAACACCGCGAAGATCGAGCCCGGCTCGACGGTCGCGGTCTTCGGCGCAGGCGGCGTCGGTCTCGCCGCAATCCAGGGTGCACGAATCGCGGGCGCGCGCAAAATAATCGCGGTCGATATGTTCGAGGGCAAGCTCGCGATGGCCAAGCGGCTCGGCGCGACCGACACCGTCGACGCGTCGAACAGCGATCCTGTCGATGAAATCCGCAAGCTCACCGGCGGCGGTGTCGATTATTCATTCGAAGCGATCGGCCTCAAGAAAGTCGCCGAGCAGGCGTTCAACTCGCTCAAGGCCGGCGGCACCGCGACCGTGATCGGCATGATCCCCGTCGGCCAGAAGGTCGAAATCGACGGCTACATGTTTCTGACCGAGCGCAAACTGCAAGGCTCCAACATGGGCTCGAACCGCTTCCGAATCGACATGCCCAAGTACATCGACTTCTACCTGCAGGGCCGCCTCAATCTCGACGACATGATCAGCCAACGCCGCAAACTCGAGGACGTCAACGACGCGTTCCGCGCGATGAAGGCCGGCGAGGTCGCCAGGACCGTTCTCATGTTCAATTAGGCGTCACTGAAAAAACTAAAAAAACGAATTCGAGGTTCTAAAAAAATGAAAGCTGCTGTCTTCCACGGTCCCGGCCAGCCACTCACGATCGAGCAGGTCGATATCGACGAACCCAAGGAGCGCGAAGTCGTCGTGCGCACCGTCGCGAGCGGCGTATGCCACAGCGATCTCCATTTCGTCGACGGCCTCTACATGTGGCCGACGCCCGCCGTCCTCGGCCACGAAGCCGCCGGCGTCGTCGAGAAAGTCGGCTCGCAGGTCTCCTACCTCAAGCCGGGCGACCACGTCATCGCGTGCCTGTCGGTCTTTTGCGGCTACTGCGAGGAATGCATGTCCGGCCATCCCAACCTCTGCTCCAACAAGGCCGCCACGCAACGCACCGCCAGCGACAAGCCGCGCCTTTCGCAGAAGGGCAAACTGATCAACCAGTTCCTGGATGTTTCATCCTATTGCGAGCGGATGCTGCTGCACGAGTATGCGATCGTGAAGATCAGCGAGGACATTCCGCTCGATCGCGCCGCATTGGTCGGATGCGGTGTCACCACCGGCGTCGGCGCCGTGCTCAAT
>JBAWCX010000442.1:0-4482 GCA_049590495.1 Binatus sp. (SeqCode) | reverse complement strand
CACGAGCAAGACTCCCGGACGCACGCGATGCCTCAACTTCTTCTCGGTCAACGACAAGCTCGCGCTATGCGATCTGCCGGGCTTCGGCTACGCGAAAATGAGCCACACTGATGCGGCGAAGATCGCGTCGATGATGGTGGAATACATGCAGGGCCGCGACAATCTCGACGCGATCGCGATTCTGATCGATTGCCGGCGCGGCCCGCAGGAGGACGAACTCTCTCTGGCTCGTATGGCCGCCGAGCGCGGAATCGAGGTGATCCCGGTTGCGACCAAATGCGACAAGCTGCGCCGCTCGGAGCGCGCTGCCGCGCTCAAGCGCTTCGCCGCGATGCGCGTGCCGCCGATCTTCTGCTCGAGGACGTCCGGCGAAGGCATCGACGACCTGCGCCGCCGAATCCTCGCCGTCGATCGCGCCGATCATCTCAAGCGCGCGGAGGCGCGATGACTCCCCAAGCTCCGCCAACCTTCGACCATTGGGTGAAGTCGATCTTTGATCGTCCTACTGTTGAGGAAGCGTGGCATGCGTCTTATCACGACAATGGCCGATGGTTGGAGCAATCGCCGGCAGTTGGACTAGAGTTCGTTACCAAGCTGTTCGAGAATCCGCTTGCCTATCTTTCCGGCTACAGCGATGAGCAAATCAATCAGGGGGTCTATATCATCGTCAATACTTCGAGCTCAGATCATTTCTGCGGCCTCGTAGAAGGCGACGTCGATCTCGCCCTACGAAGAATGTGCATTCGCTCACTTGAGAACCTTTCTCGGGAAGTGTTCGCACCAAGGTGCTCGGACGACGTCTGGATCTACACGAAACCGATGAACGAGATATGCGATTTGCTCTGGGATATGGTTGTACGTGGCGTCGAGACCACCGAAAGGAATCCCGACGGTACTCTCCGAAGCGTTCGCGAACCCGACCTCGACAAAGAAATACTCGATACTCTCGCCCGCATACTCGCGACGCCCAGCATCGCCTGCCAGCAATCGGCTTTACATGGACTGGGCCACTTGGTGGACTACGCTGGGCTCGGCTCGAACGTCATCCAACAATATTTGGATGAACATCCAGATCTACGCAGCGATCTTCGAGAATACGCGCTCAATGCACTGGTCGGCAGAGTAATGTGACTCCCGAAGTCTCGGTAATCATCCCGACCTACAACCGACGCGCGATGTTGCTCGAAGCAATCGATTCCGTGCTCGCGCAGTCGCTCGAATCGTTCGAGCTGGTCGTCATCGACGACGGCTCGACCGACGACACCGTGGAAAATTTTGCGCGGCTCGACGGAACGATCCGAATCGAGCGTATCGAACACAGCGGTCCTGCTGCCGCGCGAAACCGCGGCGTCGCAATTGCGCGCGCGCCACTGATCGCGTTCCTCGATTCCGACGATCTCTGGGCGCCGGCCAAGCTCGAACGCCAGCTCGCGTTCATGCTCGCGAATCCCGGCTGCGCGATCTCGCAAACCAACGAAATCTGGATCCGCAACGGGCGCCGCGTGAATCCCGGCCTCCGCCATCACAAGCGCGCCGGCGATATTTTTATCGACTCGCTCCGCACCTGCCTGATCAGCATGTCCGCGACAATGATGCGCACAGATCTCTTCCGCTCCCTCGGCGGATTCGATGAGATCATGGCCGCCGCCGAAGACTACGACCTGTGGCTGCGGATTCTCATCGATCACGACGCCGGTCTGCTCGACGAGCCGCTGGTGACGCGCCTCGGGGGCCATCTCGATCAAACCTCGGCGACGACTCCCGCGCTCGATCGCTTCCGTATCCTCGCGCTGACGAAATTGCTCGCGGACGACCGTCTATCTCCGGTACGCCGGACCGCAGTCGTCGAAGTGCTCGTCGAGAAGTGTCGCATCTACGCTGGCGGCCTCGCGCGACGCGGCAGAATCGAAGAGGCTCGCATGTACCAACGGGTCGCTCACCAGGCGCGAGGCTGGGATCCGCGTGCGATTCCTGAAATTGGATGCGCGGTCGAATCGATGCGCTCCATGCTTCGCGAAATTCCACATGAATGCTGACGAGGTCGACGCGCAGATTCGGACGATCGCGGGCGAGCGACGCCTCCCGGATAGTCATCGTGCGCGATGGCTCGCGATGGACTTCGCGTCGCGCGCCGCTTTCCTCGACGTTGCGCGCGCTATCCGCCTTCGCACCGGTCAATTGGTGACCGCGCTCGACACGCTTGAAGAAATCGCAGTGCGCGAACAGATCTCTATCGCCGCTGTTCTTGACCAAGCCGAAATTCGACGCATCGCGAGCGGCCCCGGCTCTGCGCCGTCGCGCGCGAGCGCGCTCCTCGAAGCACTTCGGACGCTTCGCTATCCCCTCTTAAGAAAAGTGCAGGAGGAGTTGCGTTCTGAAGTCTCGGCGCTCAAGCTCCCGCGCGGCATTTCGGTAGACTTGCCCAAAGAGCTGGGCTCTGATGAGCTCACGGTTTCGCTGCGGGTGCGAAGCGCCGCCGAACTGGCGCATCTGCTTGACGCGCTCGATCGCTCGCGACCTGGACTGACGCGGATTATAGAAATGCTCGGCGGTAAGAAGTGAACCGTGAAAAAATGAAATTTGATCTCGACGCGGTGTTTGTCGAGCATGAATGCACCGGCTCCGCGCTGGCGACTCGCATCCTCCGTGCAATTCCGGGCGAGGTGCCCGTGACGCGTGTTGCCGACACGCGCGAGGCCGCCCGACCAGAAGCCGCCGCACGCGATCCGTTCCGAGCGGGCAAGCGCCGACTTGTGATCGCGCGCCGCAAGACTCCGTTCCTGATGCCGTGTCCCGCCGGCTCCTCGAAGTTCGCGTGCTGCGGATACCTCGTGCTCACGCTCGCGTCGAACTGCCCGATGGATTGCTCGTACTGTTTTCTGCAGGAGTATCTTGCGGACAATCCGGCCTTCCAACTGTATTCGAACTTCACCGATTCATTCGACGAGCTCGACCGGCTCGCCGCGAACGCGCGCGGGCGCAGCTTCCGTGTCGGCACCGGAGAACTGGCGGATTCGCTGGCGTTCGATTCGCTCACAGGAATCAGCCGCGACTTGATCGATTTTTTCGCCACGCGCGAGAATCTCACGCTCGAACTCAAGACCAAGACCGACGAGATTGAAAATCTTCTTAACATCGACCCGCGCGGCCGCGTGCTCGTATCGTGGAGCTTGTCTCCCGATGCCGTCTATCGCAGCTCGGAGCATCTTACCGCCTCGCCCGCGGCGCGAATCGCGGCGGCTCGCGCTGTGCTCGACGCCGGCTACCGCGTCGCGTTTCATTTCGATCCGCTGATCGCGTATCCCGATGCGGAGCGCGACTACCTGTGGTTAGTCGACGAGCTGCTCGACACTGTGCCGCCGCAGCAAATCTCGTTCGTCAGCATGGGCGGCCTGCGGATGACGCCGCGATTGCGGGGTGCCGCGCGCAGCCGTTTTCCGAGCGATCCGATGCTGTGCGGCGAGGACGTGCTCGCGTCCGACGGACGGTTTCGGACATTCACTCCGCTGCGATTGAGTCTTTACCGCGCGCTGGCAGAGCGTTTCCGAAAAGCGGGCGCGGCCCTCCCCGCCTATCTGTGCATGGAACCGGCCAGCGTCCACGAGCACGTGTTTGGAGCGGCGCCCGCGCGACCGGCTACAATCGGCGAGCGCCTCGCGCGCGGATAAGATGCCGACACGGAAAAAATCTCTCGCCCGCACCAACTCGATCACCGCGTCAAACGGAAACCTTCGCGGCTCGCGCGCGGCCATCGACCGGCCCATCGGCGTGTTCGATTCCGGCATCGGCGGACTCACCGTGCTGAAAGAGCTGACCGCGGCTTTGCCCACCGAGGATTTCATCTACCTCGGCGACACTGCGCGCCTCCCTTACGGCACAAAATCCAACGAGGTCATCGTCCGCTACTCGAAGGAAAACACCGGCTTCCTGCTCGCCAAGGGAATCAAGATGCTGGTGGTCGCGTGCAACACTTCCAGTGCGGTCGCGCTCGACGCGATCGCGTCGGACACGATGGTGCCTGTTATCGGCGTGATCGAGCCGGGCGCGCGCGCGGCGACCAAGGCTTCGCGCAACGGCAAAATTGGCGTGATCGGCACCGAAGCGACTATCGCGTCCGGCGCTTACACGCGCGCCATCCAGCGGCTCAGCCCGCGCGCCGAAATCTATACGCGCGCATGCCCGCTGCTGGTGCCGCTGGCCGAGGAAGGATGGACCGACAATGCGGTCGCGGAACTGACCGTCGCGCACTATCTCGAGAGCCTCAAGCAGAGCGGCATCGACACGCTGCTCCTTGGATGCACGCATTACCCGCTGTTGCGCGAAATGTTCGCGCGGATTCTTGGGCCCCGCGTGAAGATCGTCGACTCCGCTACGGCGACCGCGGCCGACGTGCGCGAACGGCTGCGGAGGCTCAAGCTCGCCCGTCGCGGCGGCGACGGCAGCCAGAGTTTCTTCGTCACCGAGACCCCAGATCGCTTCGTC
>JBAWCX010000441.1:0-2805 GCA_049590495.1 Binatus sp. (SeqCode) | reverse complement strand
TCGCCGATAACAGGGCAGGGCAATGAATTCGCGCTGCGAACGGGACGGCTGGCCGCTGTAGCCGCGGACAATGCTCTGCGCGGCGGCGACTTGTCCGCGAGCGCATTCGCGTCGTACGTCCAAGGGCGGCGATACGAGGTCGAGCGCCAGGTCGACTACGTCCGGGCTGAGTTGCGAATCCTGCGCGACCCCGACGCGCTGCTAAGGGCCTCGCGCGACGACGCATACCGAGCATCGGTGTTCGGTCCGTATGGGATCCCGGCGACAGAGCGAGGGTCGCTGGTGTGAGGGGGAAGGGGAGATCACTTAATTTAATGTGAAACCCGCCGTGGGTTTCACGCTTCCCTGGGCAGGGGTGACCCCTGCACCCGGTACTAAGAAGGGATGCGGGCGGAGTTTACCCTGAGTACTCGTAGGGTCCCTGTTAGAACTTTTTTTGTGTCATTCTTGAGCAAAGCGAAGAATCCCGGATCTTTCTTTGTCTCGCCCCACGTGGCGAGAGGCCGACGCTCGTCTTCGAGCGTCGGGTGAGTGCCCGAGTTATCCACACCCTTATCCACAGGACTTGCATTTCTCTAAAATCTGGCTAAACTGCCGTTAGCACTCAGACGTTGCGAGTGCCAATTGACAAAACCCGGACAGTAATTAACTTTCCGACGGCGGGAATCGTCCCGTCGAGCAACACTTTTCAGCAAGCAAGGAGGCTGCTGGTCCCCAATGAAAATTAAGCCACTGGGAGATCGAATTCTCGTCAAGCGGATCAAGGAAGAAGAGCGGACCAAGGGTGGTATAATCATCCCGGACACCGCCAAGGAAAAGCCCCAGGAGGGCAAGGTTGTCGCCGTCGGCAAGGGCAAATACGGCGACGACGGCAAACTAATCCCTATCGAGGTCAAGGCCGGGGACAAGATCCTGTTCGGCAAGTACTCGGGCAGCGAGTTCAAGCATGAGGGCGAAGACCTGCTGATTCTGCGCGAGGACGACATCCTGGGAATCATCGAGTAGGCATTTTTTTTCGGCCTGCCCGTAAACGAGTCCCGCAATCCGATCGATGAAACAGTAAACAGGAAATTTAGGAGAGGCAAAAGAACCATGCCCGCAAAGATAGTTCGTTTCGGACAAGAATCGCGCGAGAAGATCCTGAAAGGGGTCAACGTTCTCGCCGATGCCGTCACTGTGACGCTCGGTCCCAAGGGCCGCAACGTCGTGTTGGAGAAGAGCTTCGGCGCTCCGACCGTGACCAAGGACGGCGTAACCGTGGCCAAGGAAATCGAGCTTGAAGACAAGTTCGAGAATATGGGCGCGCAGATGGTCAAAGAGGTCGCGTCCAAGACCTCCGACGTCGCCGGCGACGGCACCACCACCGCTACAGTGCTCGCGCGGCAGATCTTTACCGAGGGCATCAAGATGGTCGCCGCGGGGCACGACCCCATGTCGCTCAAGCGCGGAATCAATCGCGCCGTCGAGGCGATTACCGGCGAGCTCAAGAATCTGTCCAAGCCGACCAAGGATCGCAAGGAAATCGCGCAAGTCGGCACGATTTCGGCCAACAACGACTCGACCATCGGCGACATAATCGCCGAAGCGATGGAGAAGGTCGGCAAGGAAGGCGTCATCACGGTTGAAGAGGCGCGCGGACTGGAAACCCAGCTCGAAGTCGTCGAGGGGATGCAGTTCGACCGCGGCTACCTGTCGCCGTACTTCGTGACCGATCCGGAGCGGATGGAAGTGAAGCTCGACGACGTGTTCATCCTGATTCACGAGAAGAAGATCTCTTCCATGAAGGACCTGCTGCCGATCCTCGAGACGATTGCCAAGACCGGCAAGCCGTTCATGATTATCGCCGAGGATATCGAGGGCGAGGCGTTGGCGACGCTGGTGGTGAACAAGATTCGCGGCACGCTGTCGTGCGTCGCGGTCAAGGCGCCCGGCTTCGGGGATCGGCGCAAGGCGATGCTCGAAGATATCGCCATCCTGACCGGCGGGCGCGCGATTTCCGAGGAGCTCGGACTCAAGCTCGAGAATATCACGCTCAACGACCTCGGCCGCGCCAAGCGCCTGGTCGTGGACAAGGACAACACCACGATTATCGACGGCGCGGGCAAGAAGGCCGATATCGAAGCTCGTATCAAGCAGATTCGCGCGCAAATCGAGGAGACCACCTCGGACTACGATCGCGAGAAGCTGCAGGAGCGCCTCGCCAAGCTGGTCGGCGGCGTCGCGGTGATTCGCGTCGGCGCGGCGACCGAAGTCGAGATGAAAGAAAAGAAGGCGCGCGTCGAAGACGCGCTGCATGCAACCCGCGCCGCGGTCGAAGAGGGCGTGGTGCCGGGCGGCGGCGTCGCGCTGATTCGAGCGTCGAGCGTGCTGGATAACATGCGCGCCAGCGAGGCGGAGAAGGTCGGTATCGGGATTATCAAGAAGGCGATCGAAGGGCCGGCCTGGTGGATCGCGTCCAACGCGGGATGGGAAGGCTCGGTGGTCGTCGACAAGATCAAGAACAACAAGGGGCCGTTCGGATTCAACGCGGCCAGCGAAGAGTTCGAAGATCTGATGAAGGCCGGAATTATCGACCCGACCAAGGTGGTTCGCAGCGCGCTGCAGAACGCGGCGTCGGTCGCGAGCCTGCTGCTGACGACGGAGTGCATGGTGGCCGAGAAGCCCGACGAGAAGGGCGGGGCCGGCGGCGGCGGAATGCCGGGCGGAATGCCTCCGGGCGGCATGATGTAGCCCAGGGAACAGAATTCAGAACTCTAGCAGCGGCGGGGCCATCGAGGCTCCGCCGCTGTCACATAGTCTCAAGGA
>JBAWCX010000440.1:0-5293 GCA_049590495.1 Binatus sp. (SeqCode) | reverse complement strand
CCGCAACGCGGCCACGCGCGCCTCGCGCTCCGGACCGACTCCGACCGCGGCGCCGACCCGCAGCCGCCCCAGCTGATCCTTGCTCGCATGGGGATGACGAATCGCCTTGTCCATATCCTTAACCGTGATCAGCCCACGCAGCCGATTCTGGTCGTCCACCAGCGGCAGCTTCTCTATCCGATGCGCTTGCAGGAGTTCCTTGGCGTGTTCCAGGTCGATCCCCGGACGGGCAGTGATCACTTTGCTCGTCATCACGTCGCGCACCTGCTTGTCCAGGCGGCGCTCGAAGCGCAGATCGCGATTGGTCAGAATTCCGACCAGGCGGCCGTCCGAGACCACCGGCAGCCCGGAAATCCGGAAGCGTTCCATCACGGCGACTGCTTCGCCGATTTTCTGCTCGGGACTGACGGTGATCGGATCGACGATCATCCCGGTTTCATATTTCTTGACGGTCTCGACTTCGGCCGCCTGCTCTTCGATCGAGAGGTTGCGATGCACAAATCCGATCCCGCCCATCTGCGCGATTGCGATCGCGGTGCGCGACTCGGTCACGGTGTCCATCGGGCTCGACACGAGCGGAATTCGCAGGCGGATCTTGGGCGTAAGCGCGGTCGAGACGTCGCAATTAGCCGGCAGCAAGTCGGACGATTGAGGGAGCAAGAGAACGTCGTCGAAGGTAAGTGCCTCGCGGAGCTCCTGATGCGCCATAAATAAAGCCCTCCTTGGGCAAATCGTAGAAGTCAGCGGATAAAAAAAAGCCCGCGGTTATCCGCGGGCCCAAGTCACCCTTCAGTTTTGATACGCAGTCCGTTTAATCAGATGCGCCATGCATGAATCTAACAAGCCCCGCGCACCCGATCAATACTGCGTTTTTTGTCAGCGTCTCAATTTGATTTTTGCTGCAGAAGTAACGAGCGCTGAACGTTTTTGTAGGGAGACCAAGTGGCCAGGCTGGTGGCGCGCGAGCGGGCGCGCCACCAGACTGGCGGTTCGAGGCGATTTTCAGGGAGTCGCTACGAAGCCGTGCACGCCAAGGGAATCGGTGAAGAAACCGGAGATCTGACCCTGTGAGTTGATCCCAATGGCGTTGGTGGTCCCTGCTATGGCGCCCGGCACGTCGATCGTGATGAAGATTCCCTTCGTGGTGAGCTCGAAGCCATAGAAGCCAACGCTATCTTGATAGGTTCCAACGATTTGGCCCGATGCGTTGATCCCAGATGCCACGGTCCCCTTGACGGCGCCCGGCACGTCGATCGTGGTGAAGACCCCCTTTTTGCTCAACAGGTAGCCATGGGGGTCGGAACCAGTGCTATCGAAATATTTTCCAACGATGTTGCCCGAAGCGTCGATCCCAAGAGCCTCGGTTCCGAAAAGGCCGCTCGGCTCGTCGATCGTGGTGAAGTCGCCTTTCTTGCTCAACAGGAAGCCATGGGTGCCCTCGCCAACGTCATTTCCAAAGGCTCCTACGATCGCGCCCGATGAGTTGATCCCAAAAAGAACGGTCTGCATGGTCGCGTCCGGCTCGTCGATAGTGATGAAGTCGCCGTCCTTGGTCAGGATGAAGCCATGGATGCCGAAACCAACATCATCGAGAAATAGTCCAACGACCATCACAGACGCCACTTTGAACACTGGCGTTTTCAGACCAAAGGATTTTTCGTCCGTGTGGCTCTTCGTCACACGCAAGAAAGCAGCGAATCAACCCAAGTATGTTGACAACTTGCAGGGCGAGAAACTTCATTGGCAGGGACAGGCCTCAGGCAAAAGCGATCTCATCATCATTGAACACGAGAAGCGCGATTTAGAACTCCTCCTCTTCTATCGCGAAGAGTCAAAGCAATATGCGGACGCAGGATTTCGCTATCTTGGCCCGGTCGAGTACGTAGCTCACAACCCCGGACATCCCAGCAGTTTCACTCTTCGCCTTAGAGCGTAGGTCCGGGTCCCCTTCAACTTCGCGAAGGGCAGGCTCACCGTTCCGCAGATTCGGACGGAATGACACAAAAATAGAATCACACGAACCCTTCTCCCTTTAGCGAGTTCTAACAGGGACGAAGTCCCGCATCTTTTCCCATCACTAGGTGCAGGGGTCACCCCTGCCGAAGGAGGCGCGGGACCCACCGCGGGTTTCGCATACGATTAAGTGATCTACCCTTCCCCCGTCCCGCCCCGCTTCACTTGCCGCACCAGACTGGTTTGCGCTTTTCCAGGAAGGCGCCGATTCCTTCCTGCGCGTCCATCGCCATTGCGTTCTGACTCATCACTTCTTTCGTGTGGTCGTAGGCCTTCGCCGTATCCAGTTCGATCTGCTCGTAGAATGCCCGCTTGCCAATCCCGATGATTAGCGGGCTAGCCTCGACGATTTGCATCGCGAGCTTGCGCGTCTCCGCCACCAGGTCCGCGTCGGCGACCACTCGGTTCACTAGTCCCCACTCGGCCGCCGTGCGCGCTTTGATCGGCTGCCCCGTCAGCAGCATTTCCATCGCATGCTTTCGTCCGACTGCGCGGGTCAGCGCGACCATCGGCGTCGAGCAGAAGAGCCCAATCCTCACGCCCGGCGTCGCGAAGCTCGCGCTCTCGCCC
This sequence comes from Binatus sp. (SeqCode), assembly GCA_049590495.1. GTDB lineage: Bacteria > Desulfobacterota > Binatia > Binatales > Binataceae > Binatus. The sequence continues at coordinate 2,710 of JBAWCX010000440.1, read as the reverse complement.
GCGACGACGAGATCGCACGTCGCCGCAAGCTGGCATCCCGCGGCGGTCGCGATCGCATGCACGCGCGCGATCACAGGCTGCGGAATTGCCTGAATCGTCAACATCAGTTGCGCGCACAGGTCGAATTCATATCGGTAGAACGCGAGGTCGCGACCTTTCAGCTCGCCGAGATCGTGACCGGCCGAGAACGCCGGCCCATTGCCCGCGAGTATCACCGCGCGCGCGTCCGCCCGTTTTCCGACCGCGCGAAGCTCGGCGTTCAGTTCCGTCATCATCGCGGTCGACAGCGCGTTGCGCTTTTCGGGACGGTTCATCGTGAGCGTGATGAGCCCGGCTTCTTCCTCGATTGTCAGATTCTCTTGCAGATTTTTCTGCGCAGTTTCAGTTGCCATCGATTTTCACCTGCCTTCGAGTCTTACTTTTTTCCGCATACTAGTCGCCCGGATCGTTTTTCCATTCTTCGGGATAGAGCAGCAGCAAGTCCTGGCCAAGCGCGCGCACGAGGAATCGCTGCGTCTCGTTGATCGCGCGTTCGAGGGCGCGCCCGCCAATCAGCCAATGCCCGCGGCCCGCAATCGTCGCCAGCTTCGCGCCGATCGACTCCGCAAACTTCGTCATCTGCGGCAGCGGCGCGAAGATGTCCGAGTCGCCCGCCACGACGAGTCGCGGCGCGGCTTTATCCGGCGCGGCAAACTCGATCGTGCCAGTAATTACGTCGGTCGCGATTGCGCCCGAGTCGGGCACCATCGCTTTGATCAAGCCGTCGCGAGTGAACGGATCGGAATCGGCGATCAATTCGAAAAGTATTCTGCCGCGTGGCGGCTTGATCGGTCTGCCGAACATCGTCGCGAGGCGATTCGCGAATCCGCCGGCAATCGGCGTGCGAAAGCCCGGCAACAGCGGCGCGTATGCGACCGCGGCCTTCACTCGCGGATGCTCGCTGAGTTTGAGCGCGATCAATCCACCAACGCCGTGGCCGAACAGGACCGCGTCGCGGCCAATTCCGTCGAGCGCTTCGCCCGCCAACGCTGCCAAATCGTTGAAGTGAAGTTTCTCCAGCGGCGGCGTCGAGCCTGTGCCGAATGCGGCCCGCAGGTCCGGCACGAACACTTCCCATCCGATCGACGCGAGATATCCGATCACCAGCGCGAGATGCCGCGGCGTGGTGAACAGTTCGGGAATCAGCATGATGGGCCACGCGAACTTGACCGGCTCGGGCAGCTCGCGTTGCGCGGGGAAGCGGCCGAGTTCGACGTCGTCCACCAGACTGCCGAATTATGCGGCGCGCGACGCCGCCGCCATCAGGCGCGCGAATCTGAACGAGGGAAACACGGCGCTCGGCGTCAGCATTTGCGCAAATCTGATCACCTCGTCCGCCGCCCATTGTTCGCGGCTGGCTGCGCGATGCGCAAGCCGGCGGGTCTGGTCGAGTCCGAGCTGCTGCGATGCGCTCACGCTAGCTCTGTAGTAGGGCATCAGCTCCGCGTCGCGCCGCCGCGTGAATTCAGACATCGGCGTCGCCCAAATCGAATTGCCGCGCCCGCTCGAGAACCACTCGCGCGCGAGCTCGCCAACAATCCACGCGCTCATCAGCGCCATCGAATGCCCCTGGCCGAAGAGCGGATCGACGTGCAGGCCCGCGTCGCCGATCAGAAGAGCGCCGTCGGTGACCGGATCGCGATACGTGTTGTTAAGCAGGCCCGAAGAGAACACTTTGCCCACTATCGTCGCGCCCTCGAGCATCTTTCCTGCCTCGAACGAGTGGCTAAGGTAGCGGCGCAGATTGGATGCGAGGTCAGTACGAAAGGTTTGCATCGCGGCCGCGTCGAATGCGGTCGCCGCGACCGTGAGCCCGTTTTCGCATCGACAAACCAGGTTATCCACGCCGGGGGCGGACTCGAACTCTGTGAACACTTCATCGCCGAGGTGTTTGCGCGAGACGCCTTCGAAGTACGCGTAGTAGTATGCGCGCGCGCATGAGACGTCGACGCGCTTGAACGCGTCGATACGCTCCGACGCGATCTGCGCAACCGAGCTGCGCATCCCGTCGGCGCCGATTGTCAGCGGCGCGTGAAACTCGTGGACGCCCGACGCGTCCTCGCCGCGAATTCCCGTCACGGCGCCGTCTTCGATAATCAGTTCAGTAAGCCTGAAGCGCTCGCGAAACGTGACGCTTTCGAAACTGCGCGCCGCATCGATCATCGCGGCGTCCATCAACACGCGCCCGAGACAAAGTCCGCGATCGTCGCGCGCGAGCTCGCCGCCGTAGTCGAAGCCCGGACCGATCGAGCGCATTCGCGCAAAGCGCACGCCGCCGAGCCGCTCGAGCGTTTCGAGCACGCCTATTCGATCGAGAACTTTTGTTCCACCGCCAAGCACGATGTGCGTCGAAAGGCGGTCCGACGGGAATGAATCTTTGTCGACGAGCAAAACGCGCCGCCCGTCGCGCGCAAGTAAAATCGCGGCCGCGCTGCCGGCGACGCGTGCGCCGACGATTATCGCGTCGAAATGTTTTGGCGACTCGGACATCGAGGTTGCGCGGTTTCGCGGCGATCGAAACCCTATCATGTTGACCGCGCGCATCGGCAAGCGACTCACAAAAGGAAAGAGCCCCCTCTTTCGAGGGGGCTCTCCCGTGTTGCGAGGCCTTTCAGCCTCGGCTTATTCCAGCAGCAATCCTGGCAGCCTTAGCCAGCCCTCGGGGTATCAG
>JBAWCX010000439.1:0-5121 GCA_049590495.1 Binatus sp. (SeqCode) | reverse complement strand
AACGGACCGCCCGACCCGCTCGGCACCAAGGCGTTCGAAAGCGCGGTCGCTACCATCAACGGGCTGAAGAATCGCCCCGAACTGATCATCGTCACCGGCGATCTGACCCACGACGCCGACTCTCCCGACGAGCACGCCAAGCGCTTCAAGCTGTTCAAGGAAATCTCGGGCAGGATTGGCGGCGCGCAAATCAAGGTCGTGCCGGGTGAGAATGACGCCGCGCTCGACGGCGGCGACATGTTCCGCGAGTTCATGGGACCGACCCACTATTCATTCGACCATCGCGGCGTGCATTTCATCGCGCTCGACAACGTCTCTGCTGGACGGCCAGCGGTAGGAGCCGAGCAGCTCGCCTGGATGAAGTCGGATCTCGCGCGCTTTCCGAAAACCGCGCCCATCATCGTGTTCACGCATCGGCCGCTGTTCGACCTCAAGCCCGAGTGGGAATGGTTCACCAGCGACGGCGACGACGTGATGAACGCGTTGGCGCCGTATGAAAACGTGACCGTGCTCTATGGCCATATTCATCGCGAGAACTTCCACCAGGCCGGCACCACGAAAATGTACGCGGCGCGGTCGCTGATCTTCGCGTTCCCGGACCCTGCGATGCCGGCGAAGAAACCGCTGCCCTTCGACAAGACGCAGCCGTTCAAGAACCTGGGAATCCGGCGCGTCAACGGCAACGCCCGCGGCAATGATCTGCAGATCGAGGAAGTCGAGCTCGCGACGGCCGAGTTCTCGGGCACCGTCGGAATGGATCAAATGCTCAAACACGGAAGCAACGACGCAAAGGACGAATAGGAAAATGAAAACGACAATATTCAAGAACAAGATCGTCACTACCATGATTTTCGCGGGCGCATGCGGAATCGCGCTGGCTGTCGCCGCGCCGAGGACCAACCTCGTCAACGCGAGCGACAATCCGAAAGTGATCCAGATCACCGCGAAGAAATTTGAATTCTCGCCGAGTCAGATCACTCTCAAGAAGGGCGAGCCCGTAATCCTGCGGCTGAGCAGCTCGGATCGCGTGCACGGCTTCATGTCCAAGCCGCTGAAGATCGACACCGACATCCCGAGCGACACATCCAAGGATGTAGCCGTCACGCCTGACACCGCCGGCGACTTCACCGTCATCTGCGACCACTACTGCGGCACCGGCCACGGCAACATGAAGATGAAAGTCACCGTCGTCGAGTAAGTGTGAATTCATGTTTGCGCAACTGGTCAGCACGTATCACCTGCATCCGATTGTCGATCACTTCACGATCGCGCTGCTGACCTTCGGGATCGCCGCGGAACTCCTCGCCGCCGCGGCGATCCTGATTTCTCGCGGCCGTCCGGGTTTCTTATCGGTTTGGGGCCAGAAGCTCAGCAGCACTTCTCTCCTGCTGATGATCGGAGGAGCGGCTGCCAGCGTCCTGTCGTACTTCACCGGTGACGCTGAAGCCGATCGGCTGTGGGATACGATGTCGCCGGCCGCGCAGCAGATTCTCGCATCCTCAAACGGCGCTCACGACTACCTGTCTCACGCGGTACTCGGGCAGTACCTCATGTACGCGTTTTTGATTCTTGCCGCATGGCGCGTGATGCTCGAGTTGTCGAGCCGCCTTGAACGCACCCGAATCGCCTTCTTAGCTGTGGCGATAGTCGCGGCGGGTGCGCTGCTCTATCAGGGCAAGACGGGAGGAGAACTAGTCTACGAACACGGCGTCGGAGCTCCGCGCGCAACAGTCTCGTCTTCATCTCGCGCGGCGATCGCTGCGGATGTTTCGGCGCGTCCCGAATAGCGCGAAGCTCTGACCCCTCATGCACGAGTTTCTCCGCGCGGGCGCTGGCTTCAAGGCGAATTTTAATCTGGTGTCCCAAGTGGCCATGGGCGTCGCGCTGATCGGCGGTGCCCTCCTGGCACGCGCAAAACGTTACACGGCGCATGGTATCTGTCAGGCCGCGGTGTTGCTCCTGAATTTGATAATGATCGCTTTTATCATGTGGCCGTCGTTTTATGGTCAGGTGCTGCCGGCCCTTCCGAAACACGTGACAGATCGCTACTACGGTGCCGCAACCGCTCACGGTATTTTGGGCGCTGTCGCGGAGCTGCTGGGGCTATACATCGTGCTGGCTGTCGGTACGAATATCCTTCCACGTCGCGTACGCATCAGCCGCTGGAAGCTGTGGATGCGCATCGAGTTGGTATTATGGTGGGTGCTAATAGTCACGGGAGTCTTGACCTACTATGTCTGGTACGCCGAGGCTCCTTGATTTCGAGAAATAGCACCTTTGGATCGCACGAACTGAATGAAGGCGCCGTCCTTTCAGGATTGACACTAACCAGACGGCCCAGCTAGCTCACTTTACTCCAAAGGGGAGTAGTTCACGCCGACAAAAAAAACGGCGTAGGGGAGATCGACATACCAGCCTACGGGCTCGGTCCCCCACCTCGATGAGGCGAACGAGACCTTCGGACCAGGTAATCCTGGCCGAGGCTCGTTTATCGACTCCCGGCCAGCAAAAGAGGCCGGGAATGTCACAAGCTCCGCTCACCACAATCCAGCGCTTTGCGATCTTCGGCATCTTGTTTGTTGCTACTCTGATTCTAGGCGCATCCGTGGCCCATGCAGCCGATGGCTGTCCCACCAGCGCTTCCGAGATTGACACCGACCGGCCAGACGTCACTAATTCGAGCCGCGTCGTTCCGTACGGGAGCCTGCAGGTTGAGAACGGCGTCGATTGGACCGTACGCCAAAGATCGGACGTGATCAGCGGCACCGAGACCAGGCTGCGACTAGGTGTTGCGCAATGCACCGAGCTGATCGCCGACGTGCCGACATATTTTTACTCGCTCAATGGCCGCGCATCTTCCGGATTTTCCGATTTCGTCCTCTCCATTAAAAGAGAACTACCGGTTCCATTCGGCTTCCACTTATCTGCGACCGGTGGTTTGGGATTCCCGACCGGCGCCGGCAAAGTTTCGAGCCACGGATACGATCCCTACATTCAATTCCCCTGGTCGCGACGATTCGCTAACAACTGGTCGCTCCACGGGATGTTCACCGTCACATGGTTTACCAGCCAGCACAAAATCAATCCGACCTTCGAGCCGACATTGTCGCTGGAACGGGACCTGGGGCCGACGCGTGATTTATTTATTGAGTATGTAGGCGACTATCCGAATCACGCGAGGCCCAGTCAGATTCTGGACGGCGGCGGCTCCTGGCGAGTGACGAAAGTCCAGCAGATCGATTTTCATGTCGGCTTCGGCCTCAACAGCAGTTCTCCAGATCATTTCTTCGGCATCGGCTATTCGTTCCGCCTCGACGGCCTCTTTGGGGGGTCGGCAAATTAACCGGACTCGCGGTAACCTGAACCAGGCGGGCTGTGTGGTGCGATCGCAGCACCCTCACCTACCGGCGGCGTTGCGTCCGGCCGCCTCTCCCGTAAAAAGAACGGGCGAGGTAAGAAGGAGCCGGGATTCTTCGCTTCGCCCTAGAATGACACCAAAAGAGTTCTAACAGGGGCGAAGCCCCGCATCTTTCTTTTCTTAGTACTGGGTGCAGGGGTCACCCCTGCCCAAGGAAGCGTGAAACCCAGGAGGGGTTTCACATAAGACCAAGTTAGTTCCATTCTCTCCTACTGCCCCTCACCCTGCTCGAACAAACGCATCAGCTCCTCGACCGTCGCCGGCGGTCTGCGCGCCGTCTCGAGCGTGTTGCGAACGTGATCGACCGACCTCATTCCGACCAGCGCCACGTCTACGCCCGGCGTTGAGCGGGTGAACTGGATCGCCCGCTGCGCGTCGGTCGCGAAGCCGCCGAACGCATTCGCGAGTATCGGCGGCAGCCCGCGCGCTAGCTGCCCCTGCAGCAGCGCCGCGCTCGCCGAGACCGCAAGTCCGAACGTCTTCGCGGCAGCAAGAGTAGTCGCCTTGCCGGCCTGCACGAATTGATTCGAACGCGTGACGGCTTCCGGCATCGCGAGATTGTAGGGCAGCTGGATTGCGCGAAAATGATGCGCGTCGCCGGCCACCTCGCGCGCGGCTCGCATCAGTTCGTCGAGCGACAGCCATCCGCGCTCCGTCGGCGCCGCGCGGAAGCCGTTCCACGTCGCGACCCCGTAAACGCCGATCTTTCCGCTGGCCACCGCGCCTTCCAGGAACTCGAAAATCGTCCTGATGCGCGCGACGAACTCTTTGCGATCGATCGCTTCGAGCTGCGTCTCGGGATTGTGAACATAGTAGATGTCGATCGTCTCGAGATTGAGGTTCCTGCGCGACAGTTCGAGCATCGCGCCGATATATTTCGGCGTCATGCAATGCGACCCATCAACCAGATCGGCGGGCGCGACGATTCCGGTCTTCAGGTAGTGCTCTTCGAACCACGCGCGCGGATTGGGCGGCACTTCGCCGTCGAACGTGATGTAACCGCCCTTGCTCGCGACGACGACCTGCTCGCGAGCGACCTCGCCCGCCGCGACCAGCTCGCTAATCGCCACCCCGATATTCCGTTCGCTGCGCTGAAAGCGGTAGTTCACCGCCGTGTCGATTATATTGATCCCGCCGCGCAGGCTCGCCTTGATCGCCTCTTCGTAAGCGCGATCGGTCTCGTCGTCGTGCTCGCCCAGGTAAGTGCCGATTCCAATCGACGAGACCGACACGCCGAGCGCCGTCCGGAAATTTCCCGGCAGCTCCGGGAACCGGCTCGCGTATGCTGCCGTAGCCTCGGCGGTCGCGCGCCCTTTGAGCATCATGCTGTGTCTCCCGCGCGCGATCGCGCGCTCAACTCTTACGATGAAAAAGATTGCGGGCTGATCGTCGGTTCATAGAGCGCCTGGATCAAGTTGCCGTCCGGATCGCGGATATAGAACGACACCGAGCCGTCGCGATGATGCTTGAGCGCGTGCACGATCTCGACGCCGCTGCTCTTCGCCCAGGCGTATCCCGCTTCGACATCGGCGATTGTCGGCACGATAAACCCGAGATGGTCCAGGCGTTGTGCGTCGCCGCCGAACTCACCGCGATGGAGCGCGAGGTTGTCGCATCCCGAGGTCAGGTACGCGTTGTCCGCGTCGGGCTGCCACACCAGCCTCATCCCAAACGCGCGAACGTAAAAATCCTTTGCGCGCTCG
>JBAWCX010000438.1:0-6821 GCA_049590495.1 Binatus sp. (SeqCode) | reverse complement strand
ACCGATTCCCGGCACCAAGCGCCGTACTTATCTCAAAGAGAATGTTGCGGCGGCAAAAATTCAGCTATCGAAAAGCGAGCTCGCCCGCATCGAGGAAGTCGCGCCCAAAGGCTTCGCCGCCGGCGGTCGCTATCACGACATGAGCACCGTCAACGTCTGAGCGAGATGCGCCTAGGCGAAGATCGCGGCGATGGTCGTCACGACCCACATTGCGGCCATTGCAATGAAGAATGCGCGCACCAGCTCGCCGACCAAGCGGTCCAGTGCGAAGTCCGAACCCGGTGTTTCCGAATCCTTCGCGTGCTTGATGAGACCCACGGAACCTGTTTCTGATGGGCGCTGCCACGTAAACGTCGAAGCCATGAGCCACCTACCTTGTTTGCTCGGACTGAACCCTCGCAAATAAGGCGTGAAAGCCGAGCGCACGAATTGTTCGATCGGAGCGAACCCGGTTACTTGGCCGCTGATCAGGGCAAATTCGCGAGCTTCAGGCGATAAACTTCAGCCGCGGTGCGATGGAATAGCTGCGCTTTCTCATCCTTGCTGAACCGCGCCGCGATCTTCTTGAACGCGTTCCACAGCACGACGTACGAGCAAGAGACCCGGTCCACCGGGAAGTTGCTCTCGAACATGCATCGTCTCGGTCCGAACTGATCGATAGTGTGCAGATAGTAGTCGCGCGTCGCCGAGGCCAGTTCGTCCGAGGTCGGCGGCGCCGGCCTGCGATGCCACCCGAAGCCGTTCACCGGCATGTTGATTCCGCCGAGCTTGGCCACGACCTTGGGGCATCGCGCCAGCTCCGCGATGTTCTTCTTCCATTCGTCGAATATCTCCGCGCGCCGCCCTTCATAGGGACCGATTCCCAGCGGTCCGCCGAAGTGATCGAGCACGATGGTCGTGTCCGGGAACGCTCTCGCGAGCGCTGTTACCGCCGGCAACTGAGGATGGTATTGCCATGCCTCGAAGCTGAGGCCCAACTCGCTCAACCTGGCAAGCCCCTCGCGAAAGCGTGGCGATTCGTACAAATCCGCGGGCGGGTTGGTGTGCGAATTTCTCACCTCCGGACTCGCGTCGAAGCCGCCGGCGTGCCGTATCCCGCGAAACCGCACGGGCGCAGCCGCGATATGCGCCTCCAGCACCGGCACGACCGCCTCGCCCAGTGTCAAATCCGCAAAGCCCACGATTCCCGCCGCGACGCGCGTCTCGCCGTATTGCCCGCTCGCGCTTTGGGCCGCGATGCCGTTGACGAACTCGGTCTCGCCGACGGGACGTATCGGCTCCGGGCCGTCCGCGCGATACATCGACATGCATTCGACGAACACCGTCGCGAGCACGCGATGACCCGACGCCGTGTCGCGGACAATCTCGTCGAGCATGTAACGGCTGCCCGGATGGTCCCACAGGTGATGATGCGGATCGACTATCGGCAGGTCGGGCTCGAGCGCCGCCTCGCTGACTTGCGCGAGCCATGCGTCGCGTTCCTTTTCGGTGTTCGCCATGTCTCTGTCCTCTGAATTCGCTGGTCGTCGCCGTCAATGTGGTTCATTACCGCAACTCGCGTCGGGTGTGATAGCTCGACAATTGCGCGATATGGAGAATTGAAATGGATGCAGTCAGGAAACTCGATCGCTCGGTGAAAGGCCGTGGCGTGCTGATCACCGGCGCTGCCAGCGGGATGGGCCGTGCGACCGCTCACGTCTTCGCGCAGGAAGGCGCCATCGTCGCGGTTACCGATGTCAATGAGGCGGGGGTCGCACGCGTCGTCGAAGAGATCGCGGCCAGCGGCGGAACCGCGCACGGATGGCGCCTCGACGTGCTCGACGGGGTCGAGATCAAACGCGTCGTCGCGGAAGTCGCCGCCCGCTTCGGCCGCCTCGACATCCTCGTCAACAACGCCGGCTTCGGCGGCATCGCTCGACTCGGCGACGACGACTACGATCGCATCTGGGACCGGACGATCGCGGGACTGCTCACCGCGCAACAGCAGATGGTCCGCGCCGCGCTCGAGCATCTGCGCAAATCCGACGCCGCGCGCATCGTCAACATCGCGTCGACGGAGGGCCTCGGCGCGACTCCCGGCGACAGCCCTTACGCGGTCGCCAAGACCGGCGTCATCGGGCTGACGCGCGCGCTCGCGGTCGATCTCGGTCCCGAAGGAATCACAGTCAATTGCATTTGCCCCGGACCGATCCGCACCGCGCTGACTGATTCGATTCCGGAAGAGCACAAGACGATTTTTGCCAAGCGCCGCACCGCTTTGAAGCGTTACGGCTATCCGGAGGAAGTCGCTCATATCACGTTCAGCCTCTGCATCCCGGCCGCTTCGTACATCACGGGCGCGATCATTCCGGTTGACGGAGGCTTGATGATCCGCAACGCATAACTGTGACACTTGATCGTGGAGGATTTTCCAATGGCCGATGATTCCGCAAAGAAAGGAATGGAAGTGCGCACGAAGTTGTTCGGCGAAAAGGCCGCCAGGGACGGCGACACCTTCCTCCGGAACTTCGACGAAGGGTTCGCGACCTTTCTCAACGAACAACTGTTCGGCACGATCTGGAGTCGTCCCGGATTGCCGCTCAAGTTGCGCTCGCTGATAACGATGACGGCGCTGATGGCGCTCGGCCGTGGCCCCGAGCTTCGGCTTCACATGCGTGGCGCGCTGAATCTCGGCATCCCGCCCGAAGAAATCAAGGAACTGATCGTTCACGTCTCGCAATACAGCGGCGTGCCGACCGCGGTCGAAGCGATTCGCGCGTTCAACGAAGTGACCGCGCCGCCGAAGTCTCAGGCGTGACCTGAGACCGGCTCTGAGAGCGGGTCAGCAGCGACTCCAGATGAGGCAGCGCTGCCTCGAGGCTGGCGTGTTTTTCGATCGCGTCGATGAAAGGATCGCGCTTCAGGCGTGACATCCTCGGCGGCACGGTCTTGATGTTGTAAGCCGCCGGGTCGAGCGCCGTTTTCAGCTCCTTCCACGTCATCGGCGCGGAAACCGGCGCGCCCGGCATCGGCCGCACCGAAAACGGCGCCGCAATAGTCTTGCCGTGGCCAAGCTGCAGGTAGTCGATATACACGCGGCCATTGCGTGTATGCGGATTGCGATTGATGGTGGCTACTTTCGGAATCCGATTGACTACTACTTGCGCTACTAACTCGGAGAACATCTTCGCCTGGTCGTAAGTATATTTCGGCGCCAAACCCACTACTACGTGAAGACCCATTTGGCCCGAAGTCTTCAGACACGGCTCCAGCCCGACCTCGCGAAGAACCGCGGCGACAGCGAGGGCGACCTCGACGGCCCGGCGCGTGGTCGTGCCCTTGGGATCGATGTCGAACAGCAGCCAATCGGGACGTTCGAGGTGGGAGATGCGCGACGACCAGACATGAATCGTGACGGCTGCGAGGTTTGCCACGTAAGCCAGCGCCTCCTCGCTGTCGAGGATGAAGTACGAAATCTCCCGCTGTGAGTCTTCGGAATAAATCTTCTCGGTGCGAATCCACGACGGCGCGAACGCGGGCGCGTCTTTCTGATAAAAACTTTTGCCTTCGATGCCGTCCGGATACCGCGTTAGCATCACCGGCCGGTCCTTCAGATACGGCAGCATCCATTTCGAAATCGCGCGATAGTATGCGACCAGGTCGCCCTTGGTGTAACCCTCTTTCGGCCAAAAGACTTTCTCGGGATTAGTCACGGAAGCCTTCGGCTCGGAAGCCGGGGCCGTCGCGGAGTTAGCGCGTCCTTTGGATTTTTTCACGCCCGCGCCTCCGCTTTGATCGGTTTGTGTAGGTGCGTCATTCACGCCGTCGCTCGCCGACTCCGCGCCGGGTCCGTCGTAGATGCAATCGCGAGGATCGGCGTCCTCAGCCATGCCCAGAAAGCTTGGTTGGCGGATGCCGCCGGCGTCGGTCCATTCGGTGAAGCGAACGTTGCAGACCAGTTCCGGCCGAACGAAATGCGCATTCTTCTCCGGCGTTGGCTCTCCGGCGGCGGGTTTGCGAAACGGCGATTCTGATTGCGCGCGCTCCTCGAGCATCGCGTGGATCTTGCGCAACTTGTCTTGCGTGAAGCCGGTCCCGACCTTGTCCGTGTATCGCAACGCGCCGTCCGATTCGTACTGGCCGAGCAGCAGCGCGCCGAAATGAGTTCGCGTCCCGTCGGGGTTGCTATAGCCGCCGATCACGAATTGCTTGGTCAACGGACGTTTGATCTTCAGCCAATCGCCGGTGCGCGTGCCGCGATAAGGTGATTCGCGCAACTTGGCGACGACACCTTCGAGTTCGTGTTCCGATATCGCCGCGTAAAAATCTTTTCCGCGCGATATCACGTGATCGCAGTAGCGCACCGGCCCTTCGCTGTGGATCAGTTCGCTCAGGAGACGCTTGCGTTCCTCGAGCGGCAGTGTGCGCGTATCAAAACGATCGAAGCCCAGCAGATCGAAAACGTAGTAGCTGGCTGGAACGGCGACGCTGAGACGCGCTATTTGCCGCGCGTCGTTGACGTGCATTCTTCTTTGCAGAAGCTGGAAACTCGGCCGTCCCCGCTCGTCCAGCGCGACTATTTCGCCGTCGAGAACGAATCGATCGAGCGCGATCGAGTTCAGCGCGAGCACGACCTCGGGATATCGATTGGTTATGTCGGTGCCGCTGCGCGCATACAAATGAGTATTCTCGCCTTCGCGAATAGCCAGTACGCGCACGCCGTCGTACTTTATTTCGAATAGCCACTTGTCATTGTCGAAAGGGTCGTCCGTGGTCTTCGCGAGCGTCAACGGGAAATCCGAATACTTAAGCTTGTTGCCGAGCTCGGGAAGATGCTTGCCGGCGAGTTTGTCGGCGACGCGGCGCTCCGCGGCGGGCGCGTCGGCTAATTCCTCGATCGTCAATCCCGAGAGGACAGAGCGTGGGTGCGCCTCGAAAACGTTTTCAGTCGTCGCATATTGATCGCGCTTCTTGATCAGCAGCCAGTTCTGTTTGTCCTTCGGGTCTGCATTGCGGCGACCGCCCGTGCGCACGAGCGTGAACGCGCCGTTGAGCTTGAAGCCGTGGAGGTTGATGTCGATTTTTCCGTGACGGACCGCGTCGGCGGCGTCTCCAGCCGGATCGAGGACATCGTAGACGCCGCGATCCCACACGATGACGGAGCCCGCGCCGTAATTCCCCGGCGGAATCACGCCTTCGAAGTCGCCGTACTCCAGCGGATGGTCCTCGACGGCGACCGCGAGATGCTTGTCGGCTGGATTCATCGACGGACCTTTCGGGACAGCCCAGGATCGCAGGACGCCTTCCATCTCGAGGCGAAAATCGTAGTGGAGGCGGCGCGCCGCGTGCTTTTGAACGACGAAGGTGCCTCCGGTGGTGGGAGTGGCGCCGGAAGCCTCGCGCCCGAACGGTTCCGGAGTGCGCGCGGCGCTTCTTTTGTGTCGGTATTTAGTCAGCGACATGGGTCGTAGCCGGAGGGGGAGGTGAATTCATACCATATGTCGTGGTATTGGGACGGCTCCTCTACCATCGGTCGTTTCGTTCCGTCAAAGGGAAGCAGGTGGGGAGATTGCGCGGGGGCGGAGTGTCGGGGCGGTAGTCCATGCGATAGGAATAGCACGGAAAATCCGTCGGGGTCAGGCTTAATAGTTCATCCCCGGACCTGGCTTCGGGAAATCAGCGGGAGCGGGGGCTGCTTGACGCTCTGCGCGTTCCCTTTGCGGCCTTGCGACTCTCTTCCGATGACGCTGCGGCCTCTTCGCGATCTTCGTTGACTGCGACGCCGCGCTTTTTGAGCGATTCCTTGAGCGCGCTCATCAGATCGATGACCTTGCCCTGGCGCACTTCCGGCGCGGCTTCGGTCAACTCGTGGCCTGCCATCTTCTGCTCGGCCGCCTCGATAACCCGCTCGCGGTAGTTGTCCTTGAACTCGGACGGATTGAATTTCTTCTGCGTCAAGTCGTCGAGCAGGCGCTGCGCGAGGCTCAGTTCCGATTCCTTCACGGGAGCGCTGGCGCCGTGATCGATCTCGCCGAACGACCTAATCTCATCGTTGTAGTACATCGTATGCAGCATCAGGCCGCCGTCGTAGGGGCGTATCAGGACCACCCGCTCCTTGCCGCGCATTGTGTATTTCGCGACTCCAACCCGCTCCGCCTTGGTCATCGCCGCCTCCAGCAGATGGTAGGCCTTGGCGGAAGTCGGCTCGCATCCGAGCAGATACGAATTTTCGAAATACACCGGATCGACTTCGGAAGCGGGAATGAACCCGGTTATCTCGACTGCGCGGTCGGCCTGCGCTTCGAGTTTTTTCAGTTCCTCGTCGGTAAAGGTGACGTAGCGATCCTTCTCGATTTCGTAGCCGCGCACCAGCTCGCTTCGATCGACGATCTTGTCTTCCTTGGGGCAATAAATCTTCTGCTGGATGCGGCTCATGTCGGGCGCGTGCAGCAGATGAAAGCTGACGGATTTGGAACTCGTCGCCGGGAACAATCGCACCGGGATCGACACGAGTCCGAACGTGAGACTGGCGGTTGATATGGAACGAGCTGGCATGACTTCAAACCTCCGGCGCGGGTCTTAAGGCAAATTTACCGCAAATCGCGTTCCCAGGCGTATGGCCATCAACGTTTCCCCGGACCTGCCTTCTTATATTTCGCCGCGACTGAAATCCAGTAGGGGCAAATGGCAGATCGGGTCCAGAGTAGCGTGAAGGATTTGGGGAGTCACCTGGAATGGTTGAAATATCGAGATAAAACGAGGGTTTTGGGGCGATCTGGTGTTACGGCCTCAGCATCGGAACCTAACCCCTAACCCCTTCCCGCTGCGGGAAGGGGAACCGG
>JBAWCX010000437.1:0-2357 GCA_049590495.1 Binatus sp. (SeqCode) | reverse complement strand
GACGAGATCTTCCCGAAGAAGACAAGCAAGGAATGGCTCAAGGAACTCTGCGACGCCGATATCCTGGCGACCGAGGTCGTCGATTACCGCACGATGCTTAAGAGCGAGCAGGCGCGCGTCAACGGATACCTGCTCGAACTCGATCATCCGGTGGCCGGCAAGGTGCTGGTATCGGGCACGCCGATAACGATCAACGGCGAAGTTAAGATGGCGGCGGAGGCGGCGCCCGAACACGGGCAGCATACCGAGGAAGTGCTGCTCGAGCTCGGCTACTCGTGGGAAGAGATCAGCGCGCTGCGCGACAGCGGCGCCGTATAGGACGGTCACGGGCGCGTCACTCGGTAGATGACCAACACCCCGCTGGCAGCGTCCAGTCGAACCGGGTGAGGAATAATTCGACTTTGACTTTCATGTTGCATGTTAGTTCAAACTCGCGCGCGTTCGCGAGTGCAGACCTGATCGAGTAGTGAATTGCTCATGGCGGAGCGGCATATCGTTGCGATGGGCGGCGGCGGATTCTCGATGGAGCCGCGCAATCCAAGGCTCGACGATTTTGTGTTGAGCCTGGCGCGGCGCCGGCGGCGTCCGCGCGTATGCTTCGTCGGAACCGCGAGCGGCGACAGCGATTACTACATCCGCCGCTTCCACGAAGCATTTCCGCCGTCGCGCGCCGCCGCGACCCATCTTACTTTCTTCGAGCGAAAAGTTCGCGACCTCAAATCGTTGGTGATGGACCAGGACGTTATCTACGTCGGCGGCGGCAGCAGCGCGAACATGCTCGCAGTGTGGCGCTTGCATGGACTGGACAAAGTGCTGCGCGCGGCGTGGAACGCGGGCGTCGTGATGGCGGGAATCAGCGCGGGCGCGATTTGCTGGTTCGAAAACGGCCTGACAGATTCGTTCGGCATGCCGTTTCGCGGCCTCAATGATGGCCTTGGATTCGTGCGCTGCGCGTGCTGTCCGCACTACGACGGCGAAAATGAGCGGCGGCCGGCCTTGATGCGCCTGATCAAGCGCGGATTCCCGCCGACGCTCGCGCTCGACGACGGCGCGGCGGCGCATTTTGTCGGCCGGCGGCTCGAGGAAGTCGTTTCTTCGCGTCGGAAGGCGCGCGCGATGCGCGTCGAGCTCATCAAGGGTGAGGTAGTCGAACGGGCGCTTCCAGTGCGGTACCTCGGCTGATATCAGATGCCAAGGGAGGTTCACGCGATGAGAGCAAATCACGTTCATGTGGGCGTTCGCGATCTGCCGGCAGCGGTCGGCTGGCTCGAGCGGGTGTGGGAGCTCAAGCCGGTATTCCAGATTCCTCAGATGGCGATTTTCGCGGTCGGCGAGTTCGAGTTGTTCCTGGACGCGGGCGATCACGACTCGCGCGCCACGGTCGGATTTGTCAGCGACGATTGCGATCGCGACTACGGTCGCGTCGTCGCGCGGGGCGCGGAGACCGTGAGCGCGCCCGAGGACAAGCCATACGGCTCGCGCGCCGCTTACGTCAAAGGGCTAGGAGCGCTGACGTTCGAGATCGAGCAGCCCCTTAAGAGATAAGCCATGGATGAACCCGAGCGAAGTTTCATCCCCGCTCTTGGGAAGCGCTGGCTGCTTCCACTCTACGATCCGCTCCTGTGGCTGCTGGGAGCTGACGCGGCGAAACGGCTGCTGATCGAACAGGCGGAGATTAAGTCCGGAATTCGTGTGCTCGACATCGGATGTGGCACGGGCTCGATGGCGGTCCTCATCAAGAAACTGCATCCCGATGCCGAGGTGGTCGGAATTGACCCGGACCCCGCGGCGCTGTCGATCTGCAAGCGCAAGGCGAGTCGAGCGGGGCTCTCTGTCGAGTTCGATCGCGGTTTCGCGGACCACATGCCGTATGCGGATGCGTCGTTCGACCGCGTTTTCTCGTCGCTCATGTTCCACCACCTGGCCGCGGACGAGAAGTCGGCGACGCTTCGCGAGATTCGCCGAGTGCTGAAGGCCGGCGGCTCTCTTCATCTGCTCGACTTCGTTCGGGAGCACGGATCGCACTCGGGCACAGCCGGAAATGGGCAACTGGTCCATCGCCGCGGAGCGGTCGCGGACCGTATCGAAGGCCGAATGACGTCGCTCATGGACGAAGCGGGATTCGCGGAGGCCAGGGAAGTGTCGCGCCGAAAGTTTTTCTTCGGACCGATCGCTTATTATCAAGCGAACAATCCTGTGAGCAGCTGATGCCTGTGGCAGCTGACTTGCGTGACAAGCTGGGCCGGCCTGCTCTAGAATGCGGACCTCAAATGCGGTGAGGATGAGTTGATGGCGGCATCCACGGAAATCGTCGAGATAAAGGCGCGCGAGATTCTCGACTCGCGCGGGAATCCAAC
>JBAWCX010000436.1:0-9638 GCA_049590495.1 Binatus sp. (SeqCode) | reverse complement strand
GTGCCTGATTCGCACGCACATCCAGCTGAACGGGTCGCTCCGTAGCTTTGGGTGTGTTGGCCGAAATCGGAAAAGGGGTCGGGACTACACCAGGCAGAGGAACGAATCTCGTTATTTTTCAGATAGTTAGCGCGAACTACCCTTCCATTCGGTGCAGTTGAACAAATTGTTCAATCGAATGTAACGCCTAATTGGTGAAGGGGCCGAAGGACAGGAGAAGCTATGATGCTTTCGACAGTATCCAGCAAACAGTTCTCGTGGACGTACGACGCACCGGCGCGTGAAAAGCCCAAAATCCTCAAATCCCGGACCGGAGAACGTCTCGACGAGATCGCGGTTTTCGCACTCTGCGCCGTAGCCATCTTCTACATCGCAGCTGCCAGTTGCTGGTTCATTTTCTAATGGCGTCAATCCCCCGAGCGCGCCCAGGCGGGGAGTCTCCGTGATGAACGGAGCCCCCGCCCGGAAAATCAAACGAAGCGGGCGGTCGGGGAATGGAAGTTTGGAGTCAGTGAAACTCTGGATGAGTCGATGAAGGAGGAAACAGCAATGTTCCGATCGAACTCCAGCAAACACCGCCGGTTCGCGATGCTCGCGGCACTGGGCGCCTCGATGCTCGCAGGCGCGACGATACTCGCAGGCCCGCATCTGTCCGTAGCGGCCAGTCGCACATCAATATTCTGGATTGGCGTTATCGTTGCCTGCTCTGTGGCGCAATTCATCTCTCACCTCGTCCAACCCCGCTAGTTCCAGGACTCTTTTGCTCGCCGGTGCGTTCCCGAAGGGGGGCACGCACCGGCGGGTAGTCCATTGCGTGCGCTGAAATGCGCCCTCGCATCCCATTGTTTGCCGGGCCGATCATTGCGATAAGAAGGTAGCGACACCGGTCACTGTACCGGGTCGAACCGCCGTCGAAGGAGTAATCGCGATGCCATCAGACCGCAACGGAAATCGGCGCGTCACGCCCGCCAAATTCGCGCATGCCGTGCTCGCTACCAAGCAATTCCAGCCGATGGTCGATTGGTATACGACCGTGCTGGAGGCCGAAATCGTTCACAGCAACGGCATGCTCGCGTTCCTCACTTACGACGACGAGCATCACCGAATCGCAATCGCGGCAGTGCCCGGGCTGGAGGACAAGCCGTGCCACGCGGTGGGTCTCGACCATCTCGCCTACACCTACGCGAACCTCGGCGACCTCGTTTTCACCTACGAACGGCTCAAGCAGGCCGGTATCCTTCCGGTCGTGACGATCAATCACGGTCCTACCACGTCGATGTACTATCGCGACCCCGACGGCAACCGCGTCGAACTGCAGATCGACAATTTCGATTCGGTAGAGGAGCTGAAGGGATTTTTTCATAGCGACGCGATGCAGAAGAATCCGATCGGCGTCAGCTTCAACCCCGACGAACTCGCGCGCGACTTTCACGCCGGCGTGCCCGAATCGGATTTGAAGAAGTACGACGTCACGCGGGGTCTCGATCCCGAGACGATGCGGCGCCTGACCGGCATGAATCAATAATCTGAAGACAGTTTTGACCCGAACAATCGGAGCGGCTGGAGTCGAATGAAACTCGCGACATTCACCCATGGCGGCGCGACGCGGATTGGCGTCGTCGTCGAGAATTCAATCGTTGACCTTGCAGCTGCATGCTCCGAGCTGCCGCGCGAAATGACCGCCTTCCTGGTGGCGGGCGGGCGGGCGATCGATCGCGCCGCCGGCGCGGTGAAAAATTCGACCCACCGGATTGCGCTGGCCAGCGTCAAGCTCGAGGCTCCCATCGCGCGACCTCCCGAGTTTCTCGCCATCGGGCTCAACTACGCCGACCACGTCGAAGAGACGAAGATGAAGCGGCCCGAGTTTCCGATGTTCTTCAACAAGCAATCGACCTGCGTGACGGGACCCGGCGATCCGATTCACCTGCCGCGTGCGTCGGCGGCGCTGGATTACGAGGGCGAGCTCGGCTTCGTGATTGGCCGCCGATGCCGTCACGTGCCGCGCGCTCGCGCCCACGAGGTTATAGCCGGCTACGTGATCGTAAACGACGTGAGCGTGCGCGATTGGCAGCGCCGATCGCCGACGATGATATTGGGTAAGTCGTTCGACACGCACGGGCCGGTCGGTCCGTGGATCGTAACGCCGGACGAGATTGGCGATCCGCACCAGCTTGACCTGAAGACCTTCGTCAACGGCGAACAGCGGCAGCATTCGAACACGAAGAATCTCATCTTCGATTGCTTCGCGCAGATCGAAACCCTCTCAACGGTTTTCACCCTGCTTCCGGGCACGATCGTTTCGACCGGCACGCCCGGCGGCGTCGCGGCGGCGATGAATCCGCCCAAGTGGCTCAAGGCGGGCGACGTGGTCCGAATCGAGATCGAGAAAATCGGCAAGCTCGAAAACAAGGTCATCGAGGAACCGGCCAGCACCGATTTAATCTGAGGACAGCGTCCGGGACGCGCCGGCAAAATCGTCACACTTTTGGCGACACGCCAAAATCCCGCCGCTCGAACGCCGCAGTCTTCGGCCAAAATCGAGGTGCTGATCGGCGAAAGCGCACAGGATGCTGCTTGCGGCGCTTTTACGAGTCTTGGAGTTGCTAGACTTCGGGACTGATTGATTCAGCGCATACGCGCAAATGGTAACAGAGGAATGAGATAAGTAGCGTGAGCGACAAAACGTTGCACTCATTCTACAATCTTGTAGCCATCGGTTGACTGAAGACGGGATCGCGTCAGCCGAATGCGGCGATATTGATCAATGACTCATGGCACATTGATTGCTCCGTCTCTAGGCGGGAGGCGGTTCGGATGGGCGGGATGAAAGTATCTAACGCACTGGGGAGGGCGCGCGGATGCTGCCAACGACATCTAATGGATTCCGCCAACCGGAGCATGAGATAAGCCAGGCACGATCCTCGTACCCTGGAAAGCTGAGCCGCCTCCTTATTAAACTTCGCCCCCTCTTCAATGGAGACTACGGCCTCCAAAGGCCGCGCCGCTCGATAGACCGCGAGCTGCAAGAACGCGAGCCAATCGATCTGTTGTAACTGACAAGGGGGGGTCCTAACTCTGCCTCGCTGGCGCATCGGCAGTGTCCAGCCAACTACCATGACTCACGGCAGGGGCTGCCATTTTCGCACGGCGAACGATCAGCGCCAGCAATAGAAAACACACCAATGGCGTAAGCGGGACGTGGGTCGAGTGCGCGACGGGTTCGCATAGAAGCGGAAGTACCCACGCGACCACCAACAGCGATTTTTCAAACGGAAGAAACCCTGAGCGCCGACCCTCAAGGGCAAGCCATCCAATGGGAAGACCGAGCACCACGAGGTCGTAATAGTTCATATACGGCGACACCAGAGCTATTCCGGCTACTAAAGCGGAGGCCTTCAGCTCGAACTGAATGTCTTGCCGCCAGGTCCACAGTACTATCGTTGCGGTAACGGCGGCAGCCACGATTTGCGCAAGGTACGCGGCGGCGATCCCTCCTCCGAGCAATCGCGTTCCCGCAAATACGGTTTGCATCGTATAAAATTGTATCCCGCCGTTTTCGATAATCAGGTGCCGGGTAAATCCGAGCGTGTCGAAAAAGGCCCGCCAGGTTTCGGCGCCGAATAGCACCAGTGAGATTCCAGCAAGGGAGATTGCCGTAAGCGCGGCCGCGAAAAAAGTCCGCCACCTACCGGTACCGGCCAACACTATTGGCACCAGCACCCCCATCGGAGGCTTGTACGAGAAGAGGCCAAAAAACACACCGGCCAACAGCGGACTGCTTTCGAGCGATACCAGTGCACCGCCAAGCAGGGAAAATGCGAGCAGTCCGTTTTGTCCGTTCATGAGGTTGGCGAACGCGCCCGGGAATGCCAGGGCCGGCCAAAACGTCTCGGTGCGCGGAATGATTTTCCGAAGCACCAGTGAATAGCCGGCAAAGGTGAGCGCCATCCATATAGCTAGCGCCCACAGATAGGGCAGGAGCGCCGTCGGCAGAATCATTGCCAGGAACGTTGGCGGGTAACTCCACGGGCCCACGAAGGTCCCCTTCCCAACCACTTGTTCTTCCAAGGCGTGGAACTGCTTGAGGTCATAGACGGCGGACGGTTGCCCTCTAAGCGCCATTTCGGAACCCGCCCAGTTGACCTGGAAGTCGGCGCCGATGGGTTTCCCCTGGCGGCTTACCATCCCGTGTAACGTCATCACCCATATGGTGAAGGTCAGAACATAAACCACGAGGAAAATTTTCGGATAATTCCGCAGGCGCTGCCGGTTCAACCAAGGCGCTTCAGCAACCCATGCGGCTACAGATTTCAGACATTGGCGTATAGGCCCCAACAACCCTGCCTCCCCGATTGATCCGCTTGCCACTTTCCTTGGCAAGCGCTTTCGCGGAGTATACTCTGCCGATCGCGTCTGCAGCGCAACCGACTCTCCATCCAGCAGGTAGTAATCTCCGCACGGAATTTCTCTCACTGCTTCCACTGACGATTCTGGTGCCGGTCTTCAACGATTGGACGGCGGCGCGATTTCTTGTCGAGCAGCTCGATTCCGTCTTCGGCCAGCACGCGTTGGCGCTCAGATCGTCTTCATCGATGACGGCTCGCTCGAGCCAATGCCCGAGCAATTTCCCGCGACTCCGCCCCAGCACATACAACAGATCCAGAGTCTGGAATTGAGAACCAACCTTGGGCACCAACGCGCGCTATGTGTAGGCCTGGTTCACTTGCACCGAAGCGGCGTCACCACCCCGGTGGTCGTCATGGACGCCGACGGCGAAGAAAATGAAATGCCCTATGACACCGTCAGGATAGACCGCTCCAGACGTTTCGCCGGTGAATCCAGGATGGGATTCGTCGGGCTGGAGATTCATGGCCTAAGCGCGATGTCTGTCTTTGGCGAAACGGTAGGAGTTCGCCCGCTCATTTCGTGCGGTGCTTTCGGCGTTCTGACCACGATTCTTGTACTAGCCACCTTCATCGTCAAAGTGGCCACCAACCTAAGCATACCAGGATGGGCGACCTACGTAACCGGATTGCTCCCGTTACTCCTATCCCAACTGGCAGTGCTATCCCTCATCTTCATTTTTGTAGCTCTGTACAGTCGGGGACAATCCAGCTTCGCGCCCGTTGGAGACTGCCCCATCTACATAAGCAAAGTGCGAACAGTTTTCATCCGACATGACTGACTTGGCCTGTGTTGGTGATCCGCTGGACCTGTTTGCAGTCGCGACGACCTGGAAGTCCTATTTGCGTTCCCACCTGCGGCCATATTTGTCGGGTGACGTCCTGGAGGTTGGCGCGGGGATAGCGCTGCAACGGCGACCTTCTATGACGGCAGGCAGCGGCGATGGGTATGCCTGGAACCGGATCAGGATCTGGCGGATCGGATCAAGTCGAAACTGTCCTCTGAGCTGACTAACTGCGAAGTAGTAGTGGGCACCCTATCCGACCTAGGTCCTGGAGAGCAGTTCGATAGCATCCTGTACATCGATGTCCTCGAACACATCGAAGCAGACGCAGCCGAGCTCGCGCGCGCAGCGTCGCACCTGAAACCAAATGGCGCTCTGGCGATATTGGCCCCCGCATTCCCATGGCTGTTTACGCCCTTCGACGCGGCCGTAGGCCACTATCGTCGCTATACAAAACATTCCCTGCGTTCGATCGCTCCCCAGGTCTGCGTGAAACAAAATGCATCTATTTGGACTCGGCAGGCCTGTTGGCGTCGCTGGGAAACAAACTCCTGCTGCGCTCGCCCATCCCGAGCAAAGCCCAGATCGAATTTTGGGACCGCGCGATGGTCCCGATATCAAGGTGCACAGACCGCGCCCTGAACCACGCGATAGGCAAATCGATCCTGGGACTTTGGCAAAAAGCCTCGTAGATTAAGCGCTCAGCGTGACCTTTGCCTGCGATCCGGGTTAAATATCACGGCACGATCGCAGCCAGACGGAGAATCGAATGAAAATTTACGACTACAAACTGGCGCCCAATCCTCGCCGCGTGCGCATATTCCTGGCGGAAAAGGGTCTCAGCGTTCCGCTCGAGGAAATAGACATTCTCAAGGGCGTCAACCGCCAGCCCGAGTTCCTGAAAAAGAATTCACTGGGCGGAATCCCGGTGCTCGAGCTCGACGACGGCCGGTATCTCGCCGAGAGCGTCGCGATCTGCCGCTACTTCGAGCTCCTCCATCCCGAGCCCGCCCTGTTCGGCAAGGGCGCCTTCGAGCAGGCGACCGTCGAGATGTGGAATCGACGGATTGAACTGGCGCTGTTCGTGCCGGTCGGGATGGTCTGGGGACATTCGCACGAATTGACCCGCGCGCGAATCAAGCAGATTCCCGAGATGGGCGAGCAGAGCCGCAAGGCCGTCGAGCAGCGCTACCAATGGCTCGACCGCGAGCTCGCGGGCAAGCAGTTTCTCGCCGGCGACAAATACTCAATCGCGGACATCACCGCGCTGGTCGTCATCGACTTTGCGAAGTTCAACAACATCTCGATTCAGCCCGATCAGAAAAACCTCGCGCGATGGCATCAGGCGGTCTCGTCGCGTCCGAGCGCAGCCGCATAGCAATGCCACGCTCCAGCCCGATCGACAGGTTGCGAAAAATCTGTCTCGCGCTTCCCGACGCCATCGAGAAGGAAGCGTGGGGCGAGCCGACGTTTCGAGCGCGCGGCAGAATGTTCGCGATGTATGCCAACAACCATCACGACGACGGGCGCGTCGCCGTCTGGTGCAAGGCGCCGCTGGGATTCCAGAGCATGATTGTGGGCGTCGCGCCAAAGCGCTTCTTCGTCCCGCCGTATGTCGGTGTCAACGGATGGGTCGGCGTGCGGCTCGACGTCGAAGTGGACTGGAAGGAAGTCGCCAGCGTCGTCGAGCAAGCCTACCGGATGGCAGCCGAGAAGCCTCCCGTGCGTGCGACGCGCTCGAAACGGCCCCGGGCTGTGCGCAGCTAGTTTCTACTCGACGCGTCCGTGTATCCCGCAACTCGGCGCGATACCCATCCGCTCGTAATAGCGCTGGTGATACTCCTCGGCGCGATAGAACTCTGCGGCCGGCACAATCTGCGTGACGACCGGGCGCCCCAGCTTGCCGGATTCGTCGAGCCGCCGCTTCGATTCCTCGGCGGCCTTGCGCTCATGCTCATCGGAATAAAAAATTATCGAGCGGTACTGAGTGCCGACATCGGGTCCTTGCCGGTTGAGCGTCGTCGGGTCGTGGATTTGCCAAAAAACTTCCAGCAGCCGTTCGAACGACACCCGCGCCGGGTCGTACTCGACCTGCACCACTTCGGCGTGTCCCGTCTTGCCGCCGCAAACCGTTCGATAGTTGGGCTTTGGCACGCTGCCGCCCGCGTAACCGACCGCCACGTCGACGACGCCCTCGACCGCGCGAAAAGCCGACTCGACGCCCCAGAAGCACCCGGCGCCAAATACCGCAAGTTTGTTCGTGTTCGCCATGCGCCTACTTAATGACGAGTGTCCGCGCGAATCAAGTGAACCCGCCGCCGCCACTGTGCGACCCTCCAAACCTGTGCCATTATTCAAGCGATATGACAAGTATTATGGCAAACAATAAGCTGCGGCTGCGGACACTTTTACTCCTCGCGGCTTTCGTTTGCATATGGCATCCGCAGGCCGACGCCGCCGAAATCAAGATCGCTGCCGCATCCGACCTGACCTTCGCGTTCAAGGACGTCGTCGCGCGATTTCAAAATCAAACCGGCGTCGCGGTCAAGCTCACGTATGGTTCGTCGGGGAATTTTTTTGCGCAGATTCAAAATGGCGCGCCTTTCGATCTGTTCTTTTCCGCCGACGTGAGCTATCCGGAGAAGCTCGAGGCCGCGGGCCTGGCTGAGCCCGGCACTATCTACGAATATGCCAGCGGAAAACTCGTGATGTGGGTTCCCAACGCATCGAAGCTCGACTTGAGCCGCAGCCTGGCGGCGCTGCTCGATCCCCGCGTCGGAAAAATCGCGATCGCAAATCCGCAGCACGCGCCGTATGGGGTCGCGGCCGTCGCAGCGATGCGCCACGCTGGCGTTTACGACCAGATCAAAAGCAAGCTCGTGCTCGGCGAGAATATCTCGCAGACCGCCCAGTTCGTTCAGTCCGGCAACGCCGACGTCGGCCTCCTCGCGCTGTCGCTCGCGGTCGCGCCCGCGATGACGAACAGCGGACGTTACATCGAAATCCCGGCGGCGGACTATCCGCCGCTCATCCAGGCCGCCGTGATTCTCAAATCGTCGCGCAATCAGGAACTGGCGAGCCAGTTTCTGAAATTTCTCAAGGAACCCGAGACCATGGCTCTGATGGAGCGATATGGCTTCTCGATTCCCAACGACGTCGCGGCGACGAACACGTCCGCGCCACACTGACCGCCGATGGATTGGAGCGCGATTTTCCTCACGCTGCGACTCGCGCTAGTTGTTTGCGCGATTCTGCTGGTGGTCGGGACGCCGATCGCGTGCTGGCTCAGCTTCACGCGCTGGCGGTGGAAATTTTTCGTCGAATCAATCGTCGCACTGCCGCTCGTGCTTCCCCCGACCGTGCTCGGCTTCTACGTGCTGGTCGCGATGGGCTCGAACAGCCCTATCGGCCGCTGGTATCAGTCGCTCACGGGCCACGGGTTGCCGTTCACGTTCGAAGGTCTCGCTATCGCGTCTGTCATCTACAGCCTGCCGTTCGCGGTGCAGCCGATGGCGGCGGCGTTCTCGCAGGTAGATCGCAACCTGATCAATGCGTCGTCGATACTCGGCGCGTCGCGGCTTCGCACGTTCATACGCGTCGTGCTGCCGATGTCGGTCGGCGGCGTGATCACCGGCTTCGTGCTGAGCTTCGCGCACACGCTCGGCGAGTTCGGCGTCGTGCTGATGGTCGGCGGCAATATCCCGGGCGTGACGCGCACGGTCTCGATCGCGATCTACGATCAGGCGCAGGCGCTCGACTACGCAGGAGCGAATCGCATGGCGCTTCTGCTACTGGCGTTTGCGTTCGTCACGCTGTCGATCACGTATTCGCTCAACCGCCGAGTCTGGGCGGTCTGGCCGATGCATCGCTAGGTCGCGAACTGTGGCCTCCGAACAGCGGCTATCGGTGCGCATCGCGCATCGGAACTCGAACGGCTTCGCGCTCGAGGCAGAGTTCGAGGCGGCGGCCGGCTTCACGATGATCCTCGGCCCGTCGGGCGGCGGAAAAACGACGCTGCTGAATTGTATCGCGGGATTTGCGCGGCCCGATGCCGGGCGCATAACGCTCGGCGCGCGAGTATTGTTCGATTCGCACGAACGCATCGACATGCCGGTGGCGGCGCGTCGATTGGGATACGTGTTTCAAAATCTCGCGCTGTTTCCTCATCTGACGGTCGCGCAAAACGTTCAATACGGGATCGCGAAGCTGCCGGCCGACGAGCGCCGCGCGCGCACGATGACGATGCTCGAGTCGTTTCGCATCGCGCATCTCACTGCGCGCAAGCCCGGCGAGATTTCCGGCGGCGAGCGCCAGCGCGCGGCGCTCGCGCGGTCGCTGGTGACGAATCCAGAGGCGATCCTGCTCGACGAGCCGCTCGCCGCACTCGACCACGCCACCAAATCAACAATCCTCGACGACCTGCGCGCCTGGAATGCGTCCCACGAAATTC
>JBAWCX010000435.1:0-2507 GCA_049590495.1 Binatus sp. (SeqCode) | reverse complement strand
CCAGAGGTTTGGTTCTCGAGTCTGTTCCAGAACTTTTGACCCAGGTCGCGTTGCGTGTCGCGGCGCTCAAGACTCTTGAAGGTGCGCTGATTTCGCTAATACTGAGCGAGCGCATCGCAACGAAAGGCCTCAACCATGCAGCGAGTAAGTTATTGGGTGCACGCGAACTCGCCGAACTCTTCGGCGTTCCGGAATCATGGGTCAGAGAACAGGCTCGCCTCGGAAACCTGCCATCTTTCAAACTCGGTCACTACGTTCGATTCAGGCTTGAAGAAGTCGAACGCTACCTCGCGGACCGCGCCAATCAAGCCGCTTGACTTTTCTCTGGTCGTGCTATACGCTACGTATAGCTATGACCGGCAAGGAAATTCGCGTGCTTAGACAGCAACTTGGTTGGACGCAAGTCGCATTGGCGGATGCCGTCGGCGTAACCTCCAATACGGTAGCTCGCTGGGAGCGCGGTGAAATGGCAATCTCCGAACCAACTGCTAGACTCCTCAAGAAGATCGCCGCCGAGCGACACGTCAGACTGAAGGAGCATTGAGGTATGGGGTGCATCAGGAAAAGTGACCAAGGCCGCTGGCGCGTCGATTTTCGCGATCAAACCGGGGCAAGGCATCGCGCTACTTTCGACACGCGCAAGGAAGCGGAGAATGCGCTCTCGGACTTTCGCCGACAAATCAATCAGGGCAATTTCATAACCGCCAAAGAGGTTCCGCTGCTTCGCGAAGTTGCTGAAGAATGGTTCGTCGCCAAGCGTGAACATCGCCCCTCAACGCAGGCTCAGTGGCAGTCGCACATCGATCGCCATTTGAACCCGCATATCGGAAAACTGAGACTCGATCAGATCAACGTGAGTGTGATCGAAAAGCTGCGCGACACGCTTCGTCGCGCTGGCCTCAGCCCGCAAACTGTGAACAAGGTTCTGACGACAGCGACAGCGATTTTCAAACTCGCGGTGCGCCGAAACTACTGGACCAGCAATCCGGCAGCGAGTGCCGAGCGACTGCGAGTGACCACCACCGAATTGGCCGAGGACGGTTCGCGTCCAGCGCGAGATGCCAGCCGTCCGGTTCGCGCCGAGGAAGTGTTGAATCCGGCAGAGCTGCAGCGATTGCTGGCAGCCGCGGAGCGCGGTTTCTATCAGACACTCTTCCTGACCGCATCGCTAACTGGGATGCGTCACGATGAACTGCTTGCGCTCCGTTGGTCCGACATCGATCAGCAAGCTGGGAAAATTTTCGTGCGACGCAGCTTGTCCTGGGCGAGATTGAAGGGCGAAACAGGTCCTGCGCGACCACGCTTCTACGAGCCCAAGACCAAGTCAGGAATCCGAACCCTTCCGGCTCCGTCCGAGCTTCTTTCTGCGCTACGCGTCTGGAAGCTGGAGTGTCCGAAAGGCGAGCTCGATCTAGTGTTCGCGGCACCGACGGGCTTGCCAGCTCATCGGAGCAATGTGCTCCGTTACGGGCTGTACCGGGCGTTGCGGCGCGCGGGTCTCCGCCGCGTTGACATGCACTCACTCCGACACAGCTTCGCCTCCGCGTTGATCATGGCCGGCGCGCCCGTCACGGAGGTACAACACCTCCTCGGA
Organism: Binatus sp. (SeqCode); assembly: GCA_049590495.1. GTDB lineage: Bacteria > Desulfobacterota > Binatia > Binatales > Binataceae > Binatus. The sequence continues at coordinate 913 of JBAWCX010000435.1, read as the reverse complement.
CACTCAAGCCCGCAGACCACGCTCAAGGTTTACAGTCATTGGTTTGCGAACACGCAAAGCGACTCAGTCGATCGTCTCTCGCGGACACTTGCCGGGAATCATGGACACTTTTTGGACACTTTAGGACATCCCCGAGGATCGGTCGAGATCGAAGGGAGCGCTCAAATACTTGATTTCAATAAGGAATTGATGGTGCCCCCTGCGGGATTCGAACCCACGGCCCCAGGATTAGGAATCCTGTGCTCTATCCATCTGAGCTAAGGGGGCGCGCCCAATAAAATCAATGGCTTCTGGCGCAACGGCCGTTTGCAACATACCTACTGACAGCATCGTTTGACAGCAACCCGGTCCCAAAACTGCTATTTAGACGCCGCTATCACCCGATCCATCTTATCGGCCGCGTCCCGCAAGATCGACGGCAGTACATGGCTGTAAGTGTTCATAGTGAGGGAAATCTGCGAGTGACCGAGAATCCATCACGACGCGCGGATGTACTCCCTGGGCCAGCATTAGCGACGCGGCGGAGTGCCGCAAATCGTGAAGTCTGATCGTCGGGAGTTTGGCATTCTTGAGAATACGGCTAAAGTCCGCGTTGAAGGCGCGTGGTTCGATCGGCGTTCCGATCTCGGTGGTGAATACAAGCCGTTCGGCGACGCCGGGGTGTCGAGTACGATTGTCGCGGAGCGCAGCCGCGACGCTCTCAGGTAGGGGTATCGTCCGGCGAGAACTCGCGCTCTTGGGCTCGACGAATCGAAGCTCGCTGATTCCACCAAATCGCTTTCCCCCGACGCGAGTAAGGGCTTGCGCCACAGTGAGCGTGCGCCCGTCAAGGTCGATGTCGCGCCATCGTAACCCAAGGATTTCGCCGCGCCGGAGCCCGAGTATGACTGCGAGCATATACGCGCCCTCAAGT
>JBAWCX010000434.1:0-9516 GCA_049590495.1 Binatus sp. (SeqCode) | reverse complement strand
CCCCCCTGAAGAGAGCTTGCTTGAAGCACTGCCGCGACCCCTTGGGCCTCATCGCCGATCACGTAGGTAAGGGTTGGCGCGGCGCCGCTGCCCTCGGCGCGCATCATGGAGCCTTCTGCGCCGGGTGTTGCTGGTCGCTGATGCTGATCCAGCTGGTCGTCGGGGTGATGAACCTCCCGGCGATGATCCTCATCGCCGGTGTCATCGCTGCCGAGAAACTGCTTCCGATAGGTGTGCAAGTCGCCAAGGGCGCAGGCATCTTAAGCATCGCTGCGGGCATGCTGGTCGCCCTGCAAGCTCTTTAGTGGTCAGCGCTCCGCAATGTTGCCGAGACGGACAACGCGCCAGCGGACTGGTTTGCTAACCAAACGGTCTTGGTGCGAGTCTGACTCTGGATTTGAAAAAGAAATTCCGTTTGAGAACCAGATTGCGTCAAAGGAGAATTTTCCATGAAATACCTCGTTGTAGGATCGGACGGCCCCGGGTTCGCCACGCCCGAGGAGGCGCTTCAGCTTCTCGAGAACGTTGTGCTGCCGAGCCTCGACGCGCTTAACAAGCTCCAAGCCGAGAAGCGGATTCTGGCGGGCGGGCTCAAGGTCGGCGAGCGTGCGTTCGTTTTCGTGGCGGAAGCCGAATCGAACGAAAAGCTGGACCGGATGCTGCGTGAGATTCCCTTTTGGGGAATGGTTAGATGGGAGGTTACCCCGCTCGAAGGTTTCGACACGCGGGCAGCCGAAGAGAGAGAGATGACGGCGCGGCTGAAGAGAGCGAAGAAATAGCCGAATCGGCCTGTGCTCCGCAAAAACGATCGGTACTCAGGCAGCACGAGCAACGACACTGTATTCGTGGTGAATTCCGTTTAGGACTGGGCGAGTGACAATTGAAACTAGTCGGTCGAAACGGTGTCGGTGCCGTTGCAAGAGCGGGCGGGAAGGCTGCATGTGGACCGGGAACACCCGGTCCCAAGGAGGAATGTGGTCTGCCTTGGTTGTAGTGGGCCATCCAGGACACCAGAGGTTTCCTCAAATGCCCTTCGCTCATCGGAATGATCCAATCGAGGCACTCCCGCCGCAGAGTCCCGATCAGCCGTTCGCAAAGCGAGTTCGGCCTGCGGACTACGCACCGGCGTGGTGATCACCTTGAGGCCTAGGTGCGTCAGCGAAGCGTTCAACTCGGCCGAAAAGATCCTGTCGTGGTCGTGGATGATGAAGCGATACTCGTGGTTGGAGGGGATAGCTTCTCGTAATTGCTGAAGCGTCCAGGCGGCGGTGGGATGAGTGGTGGCGTTTAAGTGAATCAATCGACGCGAGGCATGCTCCATTGCCACAAACACATAGAGGATTCGAAAGGTGGCGGTCACCACGACGCAGAAGTCACACGCGATGATCACCCGAGCATGATTCTTCAGAAAAGTCGCCCACCGCTGGTCGCCCCGCGGTCCTCCAGGCGGCGTCGCCGGCAACTTCGGCATGTACTTCCTCATTGTGCGGGGCGACACGCGCAGACCGAGCTTGAGCAGCAGCTCGTTTGCGATCCGCTCCTCGCCCCATGAGGGGTTCTCTCGCGCCATTTTGCGAATCAGATGTTGAAGCTCGAGAGAGATTGGCGGCCGGCCAACTTCGGACTTCCAGCGCCAGAAGAGGCGGAAGCCATTGCGGTGCCAGGCGACTAAGGTCCTGGGCCTCACGACGACCAAAGCGTCGCGCCAATCGAACCAGCGGCTGAGCAGCACCAGCGTCAGGCGCGTCGGATTGTCCGCACGTCGGGGCTTGACCTTGCGCTCTTGATAGAAGGCGAGCTGCTTGCGCAGGAACAGATTCTCGGCCGCTAGCGAGGTTCTGGAGCGCAAGCCGAGACACAGAAAGTGAACTAGATCATACACGATCCTAAGCCAACTCAGCCCTGCGCCCACCATGCAACCGGCCCTCTCTCGTCGACGGATGTCTCCGTAAAATCCCTAAGAACTATGCGCCTTTCAAGCCAGAGCGAAATGATTTTGCGGACCACAGGGGACGAATACGGCAGAGCAATGGTAAAAATCATCGCTAACATCGCCCACCGTCGGTTCCCCGAAACCAACTTTGTCTTCATGCGCTGCCTGCGCTGCCCTCCCATATGTTTTGATAGCGGCCAAAAATGTTCGCGGCTGTTTAAGACGTCCCCTTCGCATACTTGACTAAAAGCGAACATGACCGCCATTGGCCTTTAGTACAATGGGTGCGGTGGGGCTCCAAAGCCTGAAAATCCAAGCCACTTTTTTTGCCGGAGGCTTTTACTAAGTCGTGAAACGCGGCACGAATGGCGATTTCATCAGTGTTACTCCCTCAGACGTGGTGCCGCAGAAATGACCGCAAGACGTAACCGAATCGTTCGAGCGAGAGTGGCTTCGAAGCGTAGTAGTGGGCGCCGTTGATGCGCGCGCGTTTCTCGTTGCCATCGCTTTGGATGGCGGCGACATAGAGCAAAGAAGTACCTGAGAAGTGTCTGCGAATCTGCGCGAGTAGCCAGCCCCGCTCGTCTTCCAGGACTGTCTGGTCATCGAGTATTACCAGCCGCACGTTTGGCTGGGTGAATACTTCGCGGTTCCCGTAGTTGTCGGCTACACCGCGAACCAGCTTCCAAGGCCGCTGGACGATTCGGCCTATGAAGTCGGTCAACGTCTGGTCGTCAGAGAGAAGCAACACTGTCGGCGAGAGGCGATTTACATCCAAATCGCGATTCACTTTCAATCTGTCGCTGTTTTGGCCGCGTGGCATTGCCAAAAAAACCTGATACTGTTCGGTTAATTCTGCGGACACGAAAGATGAGCAGCAAATGTGCCAAGGATGCCCTCGGCTTTAGAGAAAGATTCGGATAACAAAAGGACGCAATTTCGCCTGTATGTCTCCATCGGAAACAGTGGAAAAGGGCCACCCGATCGACACCAATCTCAACGAATCTGCTGTTCGGCAGGATGCGAGCGCCGTTCCATCTCCAAAAGGAGGCCCACGTCACTACCATCTGCTGTGGGACGAGGAGTTGGAGGCGCTTCGACCGGTGCTCCGACTGGTGCTCGAGCACCTTGAAGAGGTGATAGCGTACTGGTATCAGCTCTACGTTCTTCACTTTGGCGACAAGCGAAGTCTCTCGGAGCCTGATTTTCGCGAGATCTTCTACAATGCGCTTTCTCGAAACACTAAGGACCTGCTCGAAGGAGACATGGATCGCTATTCTATCAATACGATCCGAACGGGCGAACTATTGTGCGAGCGCAGGGCATGGCAAATGGGTCCGGCCTGGGCCTTCAGCTACCGGGGAATTCCAAGGCTGCAAATTGCCGGCCTCTTTAAGCAGGGGACCTCGTTCGCGTACACATCGTCGCATTCGGTTCCAGTTAGCTCGCTCCAGATCCAACCGATCCTTTCTTATCAACTAGGCCGCGGATGGTATCTGAAATCAAGCGATGCGACTGGGAAGATCAATTACCGTCATAAAACTTCGACCGAGATGCCTCTCAGCGTCGGATTTGGAAGAGTCTGGAAATTCGGCGAGGGTTACGCAATCGATATGTCGATGTCTGGTGAATGGATGGTCTATAGGCAGTTTTCCACGCAAACCGAGCAATTTGCGCTGAGATTTGGAGTAAGTCTGCTGTTACCGCAATTGTCGCTATGAGATGAGCGCTGTTTCGTTGCCCAATATTCGCGGCGCGATTCGTTTCGAGTTCGGAGCGCTTAAGCCTATCTGCTTCATACACGACGACTGAATGGGAATGCTGGCTCAAGGCGAGTCACACTCGATCGGTCAAAGCTACGGTAGGCGGCGAGAACCATCGAGTTTCGTTTACCTCAATTCATCTCAACGATGTCGTCCGGCTTCCACGTCTTGTTAAAGAACGCTTCCGTTGGGCTGTATAAGCGCAAGTAGGAGAACCAACCTTTGCCCGGAACGGTCTTTATCCAGTTCTTTTCCTCTCCTTTGGGGGCTTGCGGGCCGAAGTAGATGTCCACAGAGCCATCGGAGTTCGCGACAGGGCCAGTGTACTGACTGACGCTCGGAAATTCTTCGCCGTTCTGCAACTCTGAGCGGCTCAGGGCGTCATAGACGACTACTGACCAGAAGAGCTTCACCGGGACATTGGGCGGCAAGTGAACCCGATAGTTCCTGCCACCATCTAGGAACGCTCCGCTGGCGTCGCGCGTTGCCATGAGGTACTGCGACCCCGAGCCCACTGTTCTTTGCACCATCGCCGGTGAGTTGCCGGTGGCGGCGTAGTTCCATGCAGCGCGATCGTCGACATTGACGTAACCTTGCGCATCCCATGTTGCGCTGCCCCCCACAAACGCCCATTCCCAACGCCGGTCGGGGTAGACCTGCGCCATTGGATCGCGCGAGGCGAACGTATTCACTCGCGCCATGGCAGCACCGGCACGAGCGGCTTCTGCGAGCAATTGTTTTGTCTTATTGTCGGGCGTGAATGCCTTGCCTTTCTCGATTCCAATCGAGGCGAGAAGGAAGCGCTCCGAGGGCGGGATTGCGTCGACCGGCTCTTTTTCGACTAGCTTCGAGAGGCTCTCAAAATACTCGTAGGTGTCCGGAAAGATGGTATCGATCGCCTTGCCAGAGCCGTTAAGGAAGGTCATTGCCGGAGGATCATCAGCCTTGGCCAGCGGGTAGGTTCTTATCGTTTTCATCAGCGCCACAGCCTGATCGGCCTTTCCGTTCACGAGGAAACCTCGCACCCCGAACCAGACGCCGTACGTCGGAGACTTAGCTATGAAGTAACCTGCAGGTGCCTCGGCTTTGTAATCCGGTGGCAACAGCAAAAACTTTCCGCCCTTACCTTTGTCCACGCCCGTCGGGCCGACATTGATCAGCGCCTGTTGCCACATATTGCTGAATCCGCCCAGCAGACCAGGCGGCGTCTCGACGATCGTCGGGCCGTCACGCTTCAGGTCAAGAAACTGCATCCCGTAAACGCTCTCGGTGTTCGGCGTGAGGTACAGGCTTTCCGAATTCATTCTCTCGAAGATCAGGAACTTGTTCGCCGCATCGAGCCCAAAGTCGTTCAGGCCTTTTTGCATGTAGAACATCGACATTATTGTAACGAAGTGCTGATACGACTCGACCGCACGGTTGAATGTGCGCAATTCGTAGAGCTTCTTTGTGGCTTCGTCGGTCGGGTAACCGTTCTTGAATTCGAAGTCGCCGAAGCGCGTATTGATGCTCTCGGTACCGATCCAGCCGTGAGAATCTTTGAGTTTTTCCGTTGTGATTGGTTCGCTTACATTCTCGATATCCGGCAGCTTCCACGTCTTATCGAACAGCGACCGCTCGGGGCCGTAAAAGCGAAAGAGAACTTCGAAGCCGCCATCCGCGCTGGTGGGAACCCAGTTCGACTCCTTACCGGCCGGTGCCATGGGCCCGAAATAGACGTCAACCGACCCATCGGCGTTTTTCTTCAGTCCCGGAGTATGGGACGAGCGACTCGGCCATCGGGCGTTTCGTATAGGTGCATGGGTGGCGCGGTCGTAGACCGTCGCTGACCAATACTGGCTGACCGGCGCGTTCGCTGGCACGGTGAGGCGATAGGAGGCGCCACCGTCGAGCAGCCGGCCATCCTTGTCGGCGATGGTCAGCAGGTAGGACGAACCGGCATTCAGATGCTTAGGGGTGAAATAAGCGTAGGAGAACGTGACGCCGCGGACGTCGACGGGGTAGACATCGGGCTTAGCGAAAAACGTCGCCTGCCCTTCGAACAGTTCACGCGATCCCGGCCGCGCCCAGTGGCTAGCTTCATAGTAGGGCGACGCGAAAGACGCCTCGTATTGGGCCACGAGCCAGGCGTGTGCGTCGCGAGCCGCACCATCGAGTACGTCCCGAGTCCTCGGGTCGGGATTGAAGGGTTTGCCCTTCTCTATCCCTATGGACCTGAGCTGATCGATCATCGCTTTGTCCCGCTCCAGCCACGGTTCCGCCTGTACAATTCGGTTGAGCGACTCGAAGAACCGCAGGTCGTAGGTGATGGTGGCATCGTACACGATGTCGACCACATCGACGAAGGTCGTTGCAGGCGGCGTGGCCGCCTGCGAGAGCGGATAGAGCTTGATCCGCTTGCCGTAAGCGACCGCCGTTGCAACGTCGGGCGCGCTGCCACTCTTCGGAATAGAGCGTAGCAGGGCGTAACCCTCGTACGTGTCCGATGGCAGGGGGATGTAGCCCGTAGGCAGCTTGGCTTTGTAACCGGGTGGAAGAATGAGGTACTTGCCGCCGCGGCCCTTGTCCACGCCTGCTGGCCCGACGTCTTCCAGGGCCGACTGCCAGAGATCCATCACGGTGCCAGTGATCGAACCCGCATCCGCCGGCGGAATCTCAAGCACCACCGGCCCCACGTCCTTCGTGTTGATGAAGGGCGTGAGATATATGGCATCTGGATTTGGGGTTAGGGTTTGGATCTTCCAGTCGGGAAGGCGCGACCAGTAGATGATTTGATTGAAATTTCCCTTGGCGCGGACCGCCGCCTGAAACATGAGATCGTAATTGACCGCGGGCATGCCCCAGATGACGGCCTCGACGGCGCGACGCTCGATGGTGTGTCGCGCCAGCTCCTCGGCAGAGAACGGCTGCGCCTGCGCGATGGCCGACCGCGTTTCTCCACCGGCCATGAGCGCGCACAGGGTTAACAGCGCCCCGCAAAGTCGGATTCTCGAGCCACTCATTTCCGTTGCCTCCATCATCTTGAACTCGAATGATCCAGTCGGTCGCTCGACTGGGGAATAGTGACGGAATCAGTCGGCACGCCGCTGCGCTCGCCAGCTCGGTCTAAACCAATTTCGGCGCCGCGCCTCTTCTTGGCGAGTAAACCAAATGCGCAGAGAGTCCATCTGTGGGTACTTGGTCATCGACATGGAATCCATCGCCGGAGAGTAAGCTCGCAGGCGCCAGGGCTTGAGCAGACAAGATCGGCGGCTTTTCGAAACCTGATGGATTTTCAGCTGCAACGCTAAGCGGTACGAGCTCCAGGAGGATCAAGAGAGATACGAGCAAACGGCGTTGTGTCTTCATTCTTCTCGATACTCCAATCGCTCTGTCGCGATAGTTCGTTCGCACAGCAGCCGCAAGCGAGAAGCAAAAGCAAGTGGACGATGAGGTAGCTTAAGACTGACGCAGGCGATCTTTTCTCGCAGGCTAATCTCCGTTCGAAAGCCTTCGGTCAAAATAGAAAAACTCGGAAATTACAACTATAAGAAGAACCAGAACGAGTATCGGCATGTAGTGAAAGAAAAAAGAATAGAAGGCACCAAGGTGCCATGCGTAGAACATTCGCCAGTACCCTAGCGTCACAACGACCGCAACCCACAAGCCGATCGTGACCAAAAATAGACGGGTTCGCGAGTTCATCTTGCTTTGCCTCCTGTTGGGCGACAATCAGAAGGTTCGCGCGCCGCGATTCGGATATGTACACAGTTGGCCCCGCAATAACAATCGGCGGGCAACTCAGATTACGTACGAAAAAAAGCTCACGCCGTCAGAACTTCGGTCCGATCACCCGTAGGGGCGTGCGGCCGTTGGGCTCTGCGACACGCCTGAAGACCGCCGAGTGGCTCCATCATCGTTAATCCTTTTGCGGACTGCGTGATTCGCGCTATAAGGACCCAAACAACGAAGCGATCGTCGTGAGGGGGCGCATGGTTCAGGCAATTAACAGTGCTCGCCCGAGAACGCCTAACAATTCGCATCCGCGCGATAGTTTCAACGATCCCTATGAGCCATGGGAGGAGCGCTGGGAGAAGGGCAAGCGGCTGCGGGAACGAGTTCCTCGCGAGAAGCACTCGGGCTGGACTCCGCCGAAAGACCGTCCTGATCCGATCGAGCTGCTGATCAAATCGAACTCAACTCGTATCCCCGAGCTGGTGCCAATCAGACATGCGCGCATGCTTACTTCGTCGTTTGCCTTTCTTCGGGGTTCGGCAGCGGTGATGGCCTCAGACCTCTCGCGCACCCCCAAAACCGGGATCCGCGTACAGGCCTGCGGGGATTGCCACCTGCTGAATTTCGGCGCGTTCGCGACGCCCGAGCGCCAACTGATTTTCGACATCAACGATTTTGATGAGACGCTGCCCGCGCCCTGGGAGTGGGATCTGAAGCGCCTGGCTGCCAGCATCGCGGTTGCGGCCGGGTACATCGATCTGAGTCGTCGAGACGCCAGCACCGCGAGCGAGTCCTCCGTCCGGTCGTATCGAAAATCGATGGTACGATATTCTCAAATGCGTGTGCTCGATTTGTGGCATGACCACATCGACCTTGAACAGCTCATCAAAGGTCTGCCGAATGCTGAGTGGCAGCGACGATGGCGTGAGCGGGTGGCGAAGGAACGCGCTCGCAGCGTAGTCGAGCACGATTTTCCCAAGCTTGCCGCGCGCAGAGGGAAGCGGCCGAGAATTAAGGACAATCCTCCGTTGATCTTTCATTTGCCTGATCAAGAGAACAGTGCCCAACACAAGTCGGCGACTGCGGCATACTTCGAGTATCTCGAATCACTTGCTCCGCACTACCGAGAGATTCTTGAGAGATATAAGGTCGAAGATTTCGCGGTCAAAGTCGTTGGGGTCGGCAGCGTCGGCACGCTTTGCCTGATCGCGCTTCTAATGGCTTCGGATGACGATCCTCTATTTCTGCAGGTCAAAGAAGCAAACGCATCGGTGCTTGAACCTTACGCGGGCGCCAGCGAGTACCCGAATCACGGACAACGGGTAGTCGTTGGGCAACGCTACATGCAGGCCGCCAGCGACATACTCCTTGGCTGGGCACATACAAAACTCCGCGGACGAGACTTCTATTTGCGACAGCTACGCGACATGAAAATGTCCGTGATCATCGAAGCAATGGATGCCAACATGCTGAAATACTATGCGAAGGTTTGTGGGCGAGTGTTGGCACGAGCGCACGCCCGCTCCTACGATCCTGCCGTGATCGCGGGTTATATGGGTAACAGTACGGTGTTTGACGAAGCTATCGCGGAATTCGCGATCGATTACTCGGCGCAGACAGATCGTGACCATGAAAGCATGGCCGCGGCCGTTCGGGAGGGGCGGATCGAGGCAGCGTCGCAATAGCTCTCGATGATCGCAGTGCATCAGTTATGAGCACTCAGGAAGCGCCGCTCGAATCTTTCTTTACGCAGGTCGGACCTGCCTCCGAAATGATGCATCGCTTTCGCCTGCTGTGCCCCTGTCCGAAATCATCAAGGACCTCATTAGGCTCATTGCATGAAGAATATGCGCTTCCGCTCAGACCAAATCTTTGCCAAACCCTCACCTGAAGCGAATAACCCGGACAACTCTCACTGAGCGGTCATGCTGGCTTCGGCTTCTCCTTGCTGGAGTCGTTGCAGCTCTGCGGGGCTCAGTTTCTCCGGCTCTAACACGACAACGAATTTCTTAAGCGTACCGGAAAACGCAAACGGCATCTTATCCGCGTAGTCTTCGACCACCGGCGTGCCCGTGTCTTCGCCGATATCGAACGTTTCGTCGAGCG
>JBAWCX010000433.1:0-2061 GCA_049590495.1 Binatus sp. (SeqCode) | reverse complement strand
CACTGACGGCGACCTGTACGTGAGCGATCCCAGCAACAATCGCGTCCTCGAATTCAACACGCCGCTCACCAATGGTACCACTGCGGCGATGGTATTCGGGCAGGGTGGCAGCTTCGCATCGAGTAGCTGCAACAACGGCGGCACGAGTGCAGCCAGCCTGTGCGGACCCGGCGGTCTGGCGGTGGATGCGAGCGGCGACCTTTTCATCTCCGACCTCCAGAACGACCGCGTGCTCGAATACGAGAGCCCGCTCACGACCGACAACACTATTGCGAATCAGGTGTTCGGTCAGCCTGATTTTGCCTCGAATACCTGCAACAACGGCGGAGTCAGCGCTAACAGCCTGTGCGGCGCCTTCGGGGTTGGTGTCGATCCGGACGGCGACCTCTACGTAGCCGACGGCGGCAACGACCGCGTGCTCGAATACAACAATCCTCTTTCCAACAATACTGCTGATCTGGTGTTCGGCCAGGCCGGAAGCTTCTCTTCCAGCGCCTGCAACAACGGCGGCGTGAGCGCGAGCAGCCTGTGCGGCCCGTTGGATGTTAAGGCGGATGTCAACGCCAATATCTACGTCGCCGACGCACAGAACGGTCGCGTACTCGTATACGACAATCCGCTGGGACTCGTCGCCACGCCGACTCCGACCGCGACGCCAACCGTGACTCCGACATCCACGGCAACGGCGACCGCGACGGATACTGCGACCGCGACCGATACGCCAACGTCCACTGCGACCGATACTGCGACCGCGACGGCCACAGATACGGCAACTGCCACGGCGACAGATACCGCGACTACAACGGCAACCGCTACAGCGACAGATACCGCGACGGCCACTGCCACGGCGACAGCTACCGCGACGGCCACCGACACTGCAACTGCGACGGCCACCGCCACGACGACCGCTACGCCCACGGCAACTGCCTCTGCGACAGCGACCAACACTGCAACTCCGACCGCTACTGCTACTGCCACACCGACGGCGACTCCCACTACTTCGATGTCGGTGACCGCATCGCTGGCTTTCGGCAATGTCGCCGTCGGGCAGACGGTTACGAAGACCGTGACTGTTTACAACATTGGCGCGACCCATGCGCTCGTCATCTCAAGCGCCACTCCATCCGACGCTGAATATGCCCTAAGCGACACAGGAACTTGCGGTGCGGTCCCAATCACGATCGCGCCTAAGGCCAATTGCACCTTGGGAGTCTCGTTCACGCCCGATGCAGTCGGTTCGCATAGCGCAACGCTGACCCTCAGCGATAACGCTGCTACCAGCCCGCAGCATGTGACCCTCTCCGGCACCGGCATCGCGGGGCTGACGCTGTCGAAGAGCAGCCTGGTGTATGGGAACGTGAGGTTCGGTCTCACCGGCGTGAACTCCTTCGCCGTCACCAATCATCAGACTCAACCGGTAACACTCAGTGAAAGCTTCAGCGGGACCAACGCGGCGGATTTCTCGATCACCGGCGGTACATGTGCGACGACCCTTGCGGCCAAGGCTTCATGCACGGTTACGGTAACCTTCAATCCGGGCGCGCTCGGGACGGAATCGGCGACGCTGTCGCTTTCCGACAGTCCCGATCCGCTCAGCCCCTACCTCATCGCTATCAACACCGGGCCGACGATTCCGGCGACCGTGACGCCGGCCACGCTGGCGTATGGCACGCTGACCTCGAAAATAAAGTCGAGGACCGAGAACGCTACCGTCACCAACAAGTCACCGTTCGCGCTCAGCCTGAGCGAGAGCATCAGCGGCGCCAACGCGGGAGATTTCGCGGTGACGGGCGGCACCTGCGGGACGACAGTATCAGCCAGCTCGAGCTGCACCATAGCGGTAACCTTCACTCCTACCGGCGGCGGCTCGCCCGAGAGCGCAAGCATCGCGGTGAGCGTCGAGAGCGATCCCACCAGTCCGCACAATGTGGCGTTGACCGGCACCGGCAGTTAGCCGGCCCATCTCGATAACGAAAGCCGCCGGAGCGATCCGAATCGCTCCGGCGGCTGCAACACATTTACCCTTTAACAAGTTCTAACAGGGACGAAGTCCCGCATCTT
>JBAWCX010000432.1:0-16674 GCA_049590495.1 Binatus sp. (SeqCode) | reverse complement strand
CAGAATGCTTGTCGCGATCATTGCCACAGCAAATCGTTTCATCGCACTCGTCCTCCAGGTTGTGGATGTGACCCAGTGAAAAGAAAAAACGGCCGCATCGTTGACAATCCGTTTATCTGTAGAATCTACAGCCAGAAAAGTCCAGTGACCGCCCCGCTCGCTGGTTCCGCGGAGCACACGGCTTGACGGAAACTGCCGCTTGATGAAAGTGTCGCCTGAATTCAGACGAAGGAAAATTCACAATGGCCAAAACCGCACTCGCCTGCACTATTCTTCCCGACAGTCCGCCCGCGCGCCTGATCGAATGGTCGCGAGCCGCCGAGGACGCCGGCTTTGCCGGCGTTTTCATGACCGAGGCGAACAACGATTCACTCGCCTGCTCGCTCGCGCTCGCACTTCATACCAAGCGAATCAAACTCGGCACCGCGATCACGAACATCTATCTGCGCCATCCGAATCTGCTCGCCAATGAAGCCGCCGCGGTCCAGGAATTTACCGGCGGACGATTTATCCTCGGCCTCGGCACCGGGCATCGCGAGGGCAATTCCGCGCTTGGCATCGATATGGGTGTTCCGCTGACGAGGATGCGCGAAACGGTGAAAATTCTTCGCGCCGCGCTCGAGGGCGGCAAGACCGGGCCGCGTGTCAGCGCGAAGCTGCCGCTTTACCTGGCGGGTGTCTCGCGCCCGATGGTGAAGCTGGCCGGCGAAATCGGCGACGGCGTCATCTTCAACTTCTTTCCACCGGCGCGCGTCAAGGAAGCGCTCGGCGAATTGGCCGAGGGCGCAAAGGCGGGCGGCCGCGAACCCAAACAGATCGAAGCAACGCTGTTCGCGACTGCGTTCATTTCGGACGATCTCGAAGCCGCGCGCCGTCCCGCGCGCAAGCTGCTCTCGCGTTACGGCGCGCTCAAGTTTTACGGCAACATGATGGCGCATTCGGGATTCGAGCGTGAGATCGCGGCGATTCGCGCGGCCGGACGTGACGCCGACGCTGCCATCGCGGCCGTCAGCAACGAGCTGATCGATGCGACCTTGCTGGTCGGCTCGGAAGCGCGCGTTCGCGAGCGGCTGCAAGAACTATGCGCGCCGGGAATCGGCACCGCGATCGTGTTCACGAATCCGGTCAACGAAGATCGCAACGCTGCCGTGCTGCGGACGATTCGAGCGCTGAAGCAGTAACGACGCGCCTTACGGCTGGTCTTGCTGATCGCCGGTATTCTGATCGTTGGCGTCGCGGGCCATCGCGACGCGATCGAAGAAGCGCCGGATGCGCCGCGCGTTGACGCCGAAGTCGCCGATACCATCGCGGGACTTCGATCGCATCTCGATCAGGCTGGCGCCGTCGGGAGCCGGCCGAACCTGGATCACGACATCATCATTGAAGTGCCACAGCTTGGAGGTCGCGACAACCTCGATCGTGTTCGTCGCCGGATCCGAGTAAGTAATCGTCCACGTCGGCGAAGCCTTGGCGACCTCGGTCACGCGCGCGAACGCGTCCGCCGGCGAAAGGCGTTCCTTGATCGGACCGATCGGGCCGTAACCAGCCTGCTGACGGTCGGCGTACTTCCCCTTGTCGTATTTCATGTCGCGATTGGGTTCATGCTGCAGCTTCTGCGCATTAACGAATTCGGGCGGATTGTCGAAATCTGTCGTTATGTCGTTGATCGGCGGATATTTGGAACTGCGTAGCACCGTAACGATCAACGGCAATGCGATCACGGCGCACACCACCGTGGCCATAACTGCCCGATTGCGCCCGGCCGCCAGTTGGGGTGTGCGCGTCTGGAAAATGGCGAAGAGGCCGACGGCCAAACCCAGGATGCTCAGCAGGAAGCCCAGCGCGAATAGCTGGAACCCCATGAACGGCGCAATCAGGTAGAAGTGCGCGCCGACCATCCCCGCGCCGATCATCGCGATCGCCAAGATGGCGTCAAAGAATGCCAGCCATGCAAATGTCATCCGTTTTTCCCTCGAAAGAGATTTGCGTTCATACTAAGGCGCCTGGTTCCTGATTCCGCGTACCACAAACTGCGGCAATACGAACAGAAACGATCCTCTTGCGACCGCGCGATCGATATCGGCGAACCAACCCTCGACCTCGGCAGTCGCTATCTTGCCCGAATCGCGCGCATACCGGGCGAAACTGGCCTTCAGCATCGGGAGCGAGCGTCCGGCGGTGTCCGCGCCGGTGTGAATCTCAACTTTCACGTCGCCAAGACCGGCCTCGCGAAGCAGCCGATAGAGCTGCCGTCCAATCTGTGGCTCCCTGATCGCAATCGACTTCGACGCCGCGATGATTCGGTCGCTGCGCTCGCGCGCCGCGGGACCGATGTCGAGCGCAATCATGTCCCAGTCGCTATCGACCGCGACGACCACGCCGCCCGGCGCCGTCACACGCGCCATTTCCGCGACAGTATCGGCTGCGGAATCGACATATTCAAGGACATTTTTGCACCAGACGCGGTCGAACGAGGCGTCTGGAAACGGGAGCGGCGGAAAAGCGCTCTGCACGAACTCCGCTGCCAGCTTTGCATCGCGGGCGCGAGCGCCGGATCGCTCGACAAACTCGGCGTTGATATCCACGCCCGTCACCTTGCCGCCGGGCGCTACCCGACGCGCAAGTTCGAGGCTGGTGTGGCCGGGTCCGGAGCCAACGTCGAGCACGCGCTGACCCGCCTTGAGATCGAGCGGACGCAGGAGCGGGTCCATCGCGGGATGAAATGCAAGGATCTGGTCGTACGCGCTATGACGATCTGAATCGATGTCGACCCAGTGGTGCTTGTAGTAAGGCTCGGCCATCAGACGAGGCGGAGTTCCTTCATCGCGATGCGCAATCTCTCGGCGGGACCGGCGGTCATCGGCACCAACGGCAGCCGCAACTCGTTGGCGCACTTGCCCATGAACGCGAGCGCCTGCTTGATGGGAATTGGATTCGTCTCGACGAACAGCGCGCGTATCAATGGCAGCAAACGGTAATGGATCTCGCGCGCCTTGACGAAGTCGCCGCCGAGCGCGGCGGTCGCGAGATCATGCATCTCGCGCGGGACTACGTTGCTGCACGTCGCGATAACACCCTTCGCGCCGAGCGCGATCAGCGGCAGCGTGAGTGCGTCGTCGCCGGACAGAATCGTCATCCGGTCGCCGCACATCTTCACGATGTCGGACGACTGATCCATCGAGCCCGACGCTTCCTTGATGCCGACGATGTTTTTAATCTCAGCGAGCCGCGCCACCGTTTCCGGCGCAATGTTCGAGGCCGTGCGGCCGGGAATGTTGTACAGGAACAGCGGGATGTCGACGCTCGCTGCGATGGTTTTGTAGTGCCGGTAGATGCCGTCCTGGGTGGGCTTGTTGTAATAAGGCGACAGCAACAGCGCGCCGTCGGCGCCCATCTCGCGCGCCGCTGCGGTCAGCCGAATCGCTTCGGCGGTCGAGTTCGAGCCTGTGCCGGCGATCACCGGGACGCGCTTTCGCACCTGCTCGATGGTGAGCTTGATTACGTTGTCGTGCTCGGCGTGTGAGAGGGTGGCGGATTCCCCGGTCGAGCCGCAGGGGACCAGCCCGTCGATTCCACTCTGAATCTGCCATTCGATCAGGTCGCGCAACGCCGGCGCGTCGACCTCGCCGTCGCGAAACGGCGTAACGAGAGCAGTCAGTGCGCCGCTAAACATCGTTGTAAACCTCCGACCTTATTCAACTCACCGGGACCATCTGGTCCGCGCCTATCTCGACTTCGCCGCGAAAAACTTCGACGACGTTGCCGGTCATGAATATGTGATTTGCATCGGATCCGTCGGCGCGCCATTCGATTTCAAGATTGCCGCCGCGCAATTCCACTGTTGCTGTCCGCTCGGCGTGATTGGTCAGGACAGCCGCGACCAGCGCCGCGCATGCCCCGGTGCCGCACGCCCAAGTCTCGCCCGAGCCGCGCTCCCATACGCGCATCCGCAGTTTGCGGCGCGAGACCGGCAGGATGAACTCCGTGTTCACGCGGCGGGGGAAGAACGGATGATGCTCAAACTCGCGGCCCAGCGCCGCGAAATCGCGATCCTGCAGCTTGAAAACGCCGTCGTCGCCGGCGAAAACGACGCAGTGCGGATTGCCCATCGAGACTGCCGTGATCGACTCGCGCCGGCCTGCGACCTCGAGCGGATAGTCGATGATTCGGCCGTCGGCATTGACCGGGATGTCGCGGCCTTCGAGAATCGGCTCGCCCATATCGACCGTGGCGCCGATCACGCGGCGGCCTTCCAGCCGCAGCTCGACCGTTTTGAGTCCGGCGTCGGTCTCGACGACCATCGGATTGCGGCGCACGAGCCCGCGCTCGAACGCGAGCCGCGCGACGCATCGGATCCCGTTGCCGCACATGTCGCCGCGGCTGCCGTCCGCGTTGTACATCTCCATTCGTATGTCGGCGACGCTTGACGGCGCGAGCATGATCAAGCCGTCGCCGCCAATGCCGAAGTGGCGGTCAGAAAGTTTGACCGACAGCGCGGACGGATCGGCGGGACGCGCGCGCAACGCGACAATATAGATGTAGTCGTTGCCGGTTCCGTGCATCTTGGTGAATTCGAGCGTTGCCATCACGTTATTGCGCTGTCACGCCGGCTTGAGGCTGACGATATGTTCGCCGCGGACGAGATCGTCGAAACTCTCGCGCTCGCGAATCACGTGAACGTCGGCGCCGTCGACCAGAATCTCGGGCGCGCGCGGGCGGCTGTTATAGTTCGACGACATGACGAAGCCGTAAGCGCCGGCGCTCATCACTGCGAGCAAGTCGCCTTCGGCTGGCTCGGCCATCTCACGCTCGCGCGCGAAGAAATCGCCGCTCTCGCAAACCGGACCCACGATGTCCGCGGTGACGGTCCTGCCGGGCTTGCGCCGATCGACGGGAACGATCTCGTGATACGCCTCGTAAAGCACCGGACGAATCAAATCGTTCATCGCACCGTCGATAACGACGAAGCGCTTCACGTCGGTCTCCTTGTTATAGAGGACTCGCGTCACCAGCACGCCCGCGTTGCCAACCATCACGCGTCCCGGCTCGGTAATTATCTTGAGGCCAAGTCCCTCGATCGGTTTGAGCAGGGCGTGCGCGTATTCCGAGGGGGGCGGCGGCTGTTCCTGGTATGGGATTCCGAGACCGCCGCCGAGATCCAGGTACTTGAGCTGGATTCCCGCGCTGCGCAGGCGCCCGACAATCGCGGCAACTTTCTGTCCGGCTTCGGTAAACGGCGCCATCTCGGTTATCTGCGAGCCGATATGGGTGCTCAGGCCGACAATTTCGAGCTGCGCCAGCGCGCTGGCCTCCGCGTAATATTCGTCCACCTGCGAGAGCGGCACGCCGAACTTGCTGTCGCGATGGCCGGTCGAGATGTGCGGATGTGTGCCCGGATCGAGATCGGGATTCACGCGCAGGCTGACGGGCGCACGATGCTTCATCCGACCCGCGACCTCGGCGACGCGATGCAGCTCCGGGCGCGACTCGACGTTGATCATCAGGATGCGCGCTTCCAGAGCGGCCGCGATCTCCTCGTCGGTCTTGCCGACGCCGGAGAACACAATCTTGCGGGGGTCGGCACCGATTCGGAGGCATCGCATCAGCTCGCCGACGGAGACGATATCGAAGCCCGCGCCCATCGAGGCGAACAATTTCAGGATGCTCAGATTCGAGAGCGCCTTCATCGCGTAACAGATCAAATGATCGGTGCCGGCGAAGGCCTCGTCGAAGACCCGGAAATGCCGCCTGAGGGTGCGCGCGCTATAAACGAAAAAAGGCGTGTTGATGCGCCGCGCCAGGTCGGCGATCGGCACATCTTCGGCATAGAGTTGGTCGTTGCGGTATTCGAAGTAGTTCATTGAGATGTAGCGATTGGGTGAAGATTCGTTTTTATCATAGCGCGGCTGGACGAATAAAACGGCCCCCGCGCAGGATCGCCGCACTTGGGATTACTATTCGTCCATGCGATTCTAGCTGCGTGCCCAGAGGACCGCGAGGCGAGGAACGTCGGGCAGACGAGAGCGGTACCGCCGCGCATATCGTGCGAATCGCGATCATGCTGGCGCTCGTGCTCGTAATTCCAGGAACGACGGTACGAGCGGGGGATTCCCGGCACGATGATTCTTCGGGGCGGCACGTCTCCGCGCTAATCGCCGAGCTCCGCAGCCCCGATCCGCAGACCCGCCGCAACGCCGCCAGCGCGCTGTCGAGAGTCAAGCCCCTTCCGCCCGATGCGATTCCGGCCGTCACGCAGGCGCTCAAGGATTCCGACTCGACCGTGCAAGCCTTCGCGGTACGAGCGCTGGCCAACGCCGGCGCCGCCGGAATTCCCGCGTTGAAGGCGCTGCTGGAAGACGAGGAACCGCGGAACCTCTACGCTCGCCGCGAGGCGATCCGTGACCTGAGCCGCATGGCGCAGGAGGAGCCGGCGACCTGGCCCCTGCTCGTTGGCGCTTTCGACGATCCGAATCTTCAGCAGTGGCCGGTCCATCTTGATGCTTTCTCCGATCCGGATCATTCCGGGCGGCCATCGATAGAAGTCGCGAAAATTGGCGCGCCGGTGGTGCCGATGCTGCGCGGCGCCCTGCTCGACAAGAATCCCGTGGTGCGGCGTGCAGCGGTCGCAGCTCTCCAGATGGCTCCGGGAGCCGCCAAGGATGCGACTCCGGAGCTTATCGCCACCCTGAAGGATTCGGACCCGAGCGTGCGCGAGATAGCCGCAATGGATCTCGGGCGGATTGGAGCGCCGGCCCGCACCGCGCTTCCGGCGCTGGCGGCGGCCTTGAGCGATCCGCGAGTCGGCGACGAGGCCGCGGTGGCGATGGCGAGGATCGATCCGACCGATAAGGCGCCGGTCCCGACTCTGATCGACGCGCTCGAGCACGGGGGGCTCTCTGTGCAGCAGATGGACTCGGTCCGCGCTTTGGCCGCGATGGGCAGCAACGCGCGGGCCGCTGTTCCGGCTCTTGAACACCTGCTCGCCCCTGACCCGTACACCCGCCCTCGCGCCGAGTACGTCAAGGCGCTCGGATCGATCGAAGGCGTGGACGCGGTGCCGGTGCTAACTCAGGCGATGACCGAAGGCAAGGACGCGGGGGTCAGTCTGGCGGCAGTGAAAGCGATCGCGGCGATGGGACCCGGTGCGACAGTTGCGATTCCCGGATTGGTTCGCGCTCTGAGCAATCCCAATCAAGAGGTACGTGAGGCGGCCGCCGATACGCTCGCCGCATTCGGCGATCGCGCAAAACCGGCGCTGCTGACGGCGCTGCATAGTCCTGATCTCTATACGCGCGAAGCGGCGATTCGGGCGCTGGGCAAGGCAAAGCCGCTCCCCGACGATGTGGCGCATGCGCTGAGCGCGGCTGCGTATGGGGACAAGAGCGCCAATGTCCGGAATGAGGCGGCGAACGTTCTCGATAAGGCGGGAGTCAAAGCGGAGCGCGCGCAATGGTCCCAGGTTGAGCAGGACAGTTCCGAGGAGATGTCCGAGTCCGAGTCTCCGGAGCCCGATACGAAGCGAACGTACCGCAGACAGGAGGTTCTCACGGACATCCCGCCCGACAACAATTCCGAGTATCCGCTACAGCTGATTCATTTGCTGACATTGAACGACGGGAAGATGCTTGCCGCGGTGTATCGGGGTCGGGACCACCAATCGGACCGGCTGATTTTCTGGACGGAATGCGGCAACGACTGCTACCGGCAAATGGAGCTGGACGATGCGGGTGAGGGCATCGGCGGAGGCACCTTCGATCCTCTCAAGGAGATTTTCATCTCGGGTGCGCAGTACGTTGGCGTTGGTGAGAACGTGTGGCGTAACGGTTGGGTCGATTTCTTCAGAATCCACGGCGACGAGGTACAGCGGGCCGAAATCAAGCCGCCCGAGCAATGGGATCGCGACAAGCTGCTGCCGGGAGGGGAAATCGCAAATCAGTCCGAGAACGGGCTTTTCAATGTCGACACGAAACGACTGTACAGCAGGCAGGAGATGTTCGCGGACATCGCGCCCGAAAACAATCAGGGGCATCCATTACGGCTGGTCTATCTACTTTCATTCTACGGAGACCAGATGCTCGCCGCGGTGTATCGCGGAGCGGGCCACGCGGACCGGCTGATTTTCTGGCGGCAATCCGGCAAAGATCGTTACCGGCAAATGCGAGTGATCGACGCGGGTCCCAACCAAGGGGGTGGCACGTTCGATCCTCCCAGGGAAACGTCGCTCGTTTCAATGAACGGTTATCCGGGCGGGTGGTTAGTGGATGTTGGCGTGAAGGTGCAGCGTGCGCATTGGGACGATTTATTCCGGGAGGGCGATGAGCTGCGGCCGGTCGAAATCGAGTCGCCCGAGGAATGGTATGGGTACAGGCTGCAGCCGGGAGAAAAGATCGTAGGTCCATCCGAGAGCTGGTTCTTCAATGGCGATGGCGAGGCGAGGTTCAGCTTACAGGTGCGCAGCGGAGGAAGGACGAAGCGGGTGGCCGGCACTTACACGCTGGTCGAGCCGAGCGGCGTCGGCGGGCATGTGAGCTTTATCTATCCGGGAATCGCAAGAGTCGAGTCGCCTGAGTCGGAACAGATCTGGAAGCTCGTCCCCAACAGTGCGCGAATCGAGCCGCTCCGATCGCACTGACGTTTTGAAAGCACTCGAGGCTACTTGAGCGGCACCGGGGTTGGCACTACGAAAGAGTCAGGGTTTGGCGGCGGCGCCGAGCCGGCCTTGCGCACTATCGTCACATCGTTCGACGGCTCGCTGACGTAGCCGTCGGTCGTGTTGGAGGTCACCGTGTAATGATAGGTTTTGCCCATGATGGTCGAGCCGTCGATGAACTCGAGAGTGTTTTGTACCTGGAATCGCCCTTCGTCATGCACCTCGACTTCGCCAACCTTCTCGGCGGGCTTGCCTTCCTCGGCGCGCGAGATCGCGAAGCCGCCAAGGTCGCGCATCTTCTGGCCGCCGGCGTAGCTTTGAGGACGGTCCCAGTTCAGCCGGATTCCGTCTTTCGTATTGGCAGCCTCGAGGCTGATGATTTTCTCGGGACGCGCAGCTTCCGGCGATATCGGCGATGACTTCACGCCGCAGCCGAGGAACATCGCGTTCGCCAGCGCGGCAATCGTGAGCGCCAACGTCAGCCACTTCGCACGGTTGGTTTCCAGATTCATCGACCTCCGAGCTCCTTGAGGCGGCGCTTGACTGTGGACGGGGCAGGGCCGCCTTCGATCGTGCGCCGGGCGACCGAGTTCTCGGCGCGAAGGATCGCGATTGCGTCGTCGCCAAACGCGCTCGAATACCCTCGAAGCTCTGCGATGCTCAAATCCTCGAGCGTCTTGCCCGCTTCGGCCGTCTCGCGGACGATCGCGCCGACGATTTCATGCGCCTGGCGAAAGGCCGTGCCGCGACCGACTAGGTATTCCGCGAGGTCCGTCGCCAGCGCAAATCCTCCCGCCGCCGTGCGCATGCGTTTCGTGTCGAACCGCAGCGTCGGCCACAACTTCGCCAGCAGAGCGAGCGCGGGCTTCAGCGCGTCGAGCGCGTCGAACACGCGTTCCTTGTCTTCCTGCAAATCCGAGT
This sequence comes from Binatus sp. (SeqCode), assembly GCA_049590495.1. Classification (GTDB taxonomy): domain Bacteria; phylum Desulfobacterota; class Binatia; order Binatales; family Binataceae; genus Binatus. The sequence goes on along the minus strand of JBAWCX010000432.1, from coordinate 7,103 downwards.
TATAAGCCAGCGGCAGGCCCTTCAACACCGTCAGCATCGCGACCAAATCGCCAATCACGCGGCCAGTCTTGCCGCGAATCAGTTCGAGCAGGTCGGGATTCTTCTTCTGCGGCATCATCGAGCTGCCGGTCGAAAATTCGTCGGGAATCGCCGCGAATCCGAACTCGGCGCTCGTCCAGAGAATTATTTCTTCGCTCATGCGCGACAGATGCACCTGCGTGAGCGCGGCGGCCGAAAGAAAATCCACGACGAAATCGCGATCCGACACCGCGTCCATGCTGTTGGCGGCGATCGCCTTGAAGCCCAGCGCCCGCGCGACCATCCGGCGATCCAGCGGCAGCGTGGTCCCCGCCAAAGCGCCCGCGCCGAGCGGCATGACCGCAGTGCGCGCCGCGGCCTGCTCGAAACGCTCGCGATCGCGGCCAAGCATCTCGACGTAGGCGAGCAAATGATGCGCGAGCGTCACGGGCTGCGCGCGCTGCATATGGGTATAGCCGGGCATGATCGTGGTGACGTGGCGCCTTGCGAGTCGGATCAGCACGGCGCGCAGCCCGGCGACCAGCGCTATCACCGCGGCCAGCTCGTCGCGCAGATAGAGCCGCACGTCGAGCGCGACCTGATCGTTGCGCGAGCGGCCGGTGTGGAGCTTGCGCCCGGGCTCGCCAATCAGCGCGATCAGCCGGCGCTCGATCGCGAGGTGGATGTCTTCGTCGGCGATATCGAAGCTGAAACGTCCGCGCGCGATTTCACCTTCGATCTGCTCGAGACCGACCACGATTGCCCGCAACTCGCCCGGCTTGAGCAGCCCGACCCTGGCGAGCATCTGCGCATGCGCGATCGAGCCGCGAATGTCGTGGCGAAAAAGCCGCCGGTCGAAAGGCAGAGACGCGGTAAAGGCTTCGACCTCGGGCATGCGGCCGCGCGCAAATCTTCCTCGGATGAGATTGCGCGAGGCGTTGGTCTTCTGGCGGCGCGCCTTCACTGTGAAACGCGCGGATTCTCCCGCGGGCGAATCAATTGACGGGCCGCAATTGGCAGGTGCATCCGCGCGCCGCACAACTCATCGAACCGTCGGGATGCGTAATGTGGACGTCCATCTTGTGATGGCAGTGATCGCAATCTCCGGTGCGCGGACGGGGCACGAGCTTGGGCTGAGTGCGCGGCGGTTTGAACTGGATGACCTTGCCCAAAATCGATCAGCCCTTTTCGCTCGCGCGAGCCAGCGCCCGAAGCCGCAAGCCCGCGAGCCGGATAAGTCCGTCGGCGTCGGCCTGGTTGTAGCCGCCGGCTTCCTCGAAACTCGCAATCTTCGGGTCGTACAGGGAGTTCGGCGATTTGCGGCCGGCGATCCACACGCCGCCCTTGAAGAGCTTGAGCCGCGCCACACCGTTCACGTTTTTCTGCGTATCGTCCACCAGCGCCTGGAGCGCCTCACGCTCGGGCGCAAACCAATAACCGTAATACACCATTTCGGCGTAGCGTGGGATAAGCGAGTCGCGCAGATGCATCACCTCGCGATCGAGAGTGAGCTGCTCAACCGCGCGATGGCCGTGGAAGAGGATAGTCACGCCGGGAGTTTCGTAAACACCGCGCGATTTGATTCCAACGTAGCGATTCTCCACCAGATCGACGCGGCCGATCCCATGGCGTCCCGCGATTTCGTTGGCGCGCTCGATAATCCGCGCGGGCGCGAGCCGCTCTCCATTGATCGCGACCGGAATGCCGCCGGCGTATTCGATTTCGACGTACTCCGGCTTGTCGGGCGCGTCTTCGGCGGAGACGGTCATGCGGAACATGTCGTTGTAAGGCTCGCGCCACGGGTCTTCGAGGATACCGCCCTCGTAGCTGACGTGAACGAGGTTGCGATCCATCGAGTACGGCTTCTCGGTGGTCACGCCGACGGGAATTTTCTTCTCGTTGGCGTAAGCGATCATCTCGGCGCGGCCTTTGAACGTCCAATCGGCACGGCGCCACGGCGCGATGACCTTGAGATCGGGCGCGAGCCGCGCAAACGTCAACTCGAATCGCACCTGGTCGTTGCCCTTGCCGGTGCATCCGTGAGCGACGGCGTCGGCGCCTTCTTCGCGCGCAATCTCGACTTGCTTCTTGGCGATGACCGGCCGCGCGATCGACGTGCCGAGCAGGTAGTAGCCCTCGTAGACGGCACTCGCGCGCAGCATCGGGAACACGAAGTCGCGCGCGAATTCCTCGCGGAGATCGACGATATGAAGTTTGCTGGCGCCGGTCTTGAGCGCCTTCTCTTCGAGGCCGTCGGTCTCGTCGCCCTGCCCGACGTCGGCGCAGTACGCGATCACTTCGCATCCGAACTGATCCTTGATCCAGCGCAGGATGACCGAGGTGTCGAGTCCGCCCGAGTAGGCGAGCACCAGTTTTTTTATTTTCTCGGTTGCCACGACTTAAATCTTATCGTCACCCTGGCGGCGGCGCAGTCCGCAGGATTTCGGGACGTATCAGCCAGACCATCACGGCTTTCTGCGCATGCAGGCGGTTCTCGGCCTGATCGAGCACGACCGAGCGCGGCCCGTCGATCACGTCGTCGGTGATTTCCTCGCCGCGATGCGCCGGCAGGCAATGCATCACGAGCGCACCCTTGCGCGCATTCTTCAGCAGCGCGTCGTTGACCTGGAAACCCTTGAAATCGCGACGGCGCTGCACGGCTTCCTTCTCACGGCCCATCGAGGTCCACGTGTCGGTGTAGACGACGTCGGCGTCCTTGACCGCCTCGGCAGGATCGTCGGTGAGCGTACCGATTTCCTCGTTGCGCAGCCGATGCATGAACGCTTTTTCCGGCTCGTAGCCTTTCGGGCACGCCAGCCGCAACTCGAACCCCGCGAGCGAGGCCGCCTCGATCCAGCTCTGCGCGAGGTTGAATCCATCGCCCACAAACGCGACGCGAACTTTCCTGAGGTCGCGCCCGAAGCGTTCCTGCAGCGTCATCAGATCGGCGAGCAACTGGCACGGATGCAGCAAATCGGTGAGGCCGTTGATGACGGGCACGGTGGCCTCGCGCGCGAGCTCGACGGCGGTCTCGTGCGAGAAAGTGCGAATCATGATCAAATCCACGGCCCGCGAGATGTTGCGCGCGACGTCCTTGACCGACTCGCGCTCGCCAATACCGATATCATTCGGCGCGAGATAAATCGCATGCCCGCCAAGCTGCGCCATGCCCGTCTCGAACGTGACTCGCGTCCGCAACGACGGCTTCTGAAAGACCATCGCGAGCGTCCGGCCGCGCAAGTACGGATGCTCGAGCCCTATTTTGAGCTCGGCCTTCAGACGCGCGCCGAGCGCGAGCAGTCCGTTGAGTTCATCCGTCGAGAGCGAACTGAGGTCGAGAAAGTCGCGTTTCATTTCGGAATCGGCACGCTGTTGAGCGCATTTTCAATAATCGCGAGACCGGCGTCGGCCTCCTCGCGCGTGAGATTCAGCGGCGGCAGCAGGCGCAGCACGTTGCCCGCGGTGCCGTTGACGAGGAGCCGGTTCTTCACGCACTCCTCGACGATCGGACGCGCGTCGTGCTTCAGCACCGCGCCGATGATCATCCCGAGTCCGCGAACTTCGACGATTCGATCGCACGAGCGCGCAAATTTGCCGAGCCGCTCGAGCATATAGGCGCCGACGCTCGAAGCGTTCTCGAGCACGCCGTCCTGTTCGAGCGCGTCGATCATACCGAGCGCCGCCGCACACGCCACCGGATTGCTGCCAAAGGTGCTGCCGTGGCTGCCGGGCGTGAAGCTCGCCGCGATCTCGTCGCGCGCAATCATCGCGCCGATCGGAAGCCCGCCGCCGAGCGCCTTGGCCAGCGTCACGATGTCGGGTTTGATGCCGACGTGCTCGAAGGCGAAGAACTTTCCGGTACGCCCCATCCCGGTTTGCACTTCGTCGAGAATCAGCAGCAGCTTGTTGCGATCGCACCAGTCGCGCATTCGTTTCAGGTAATCCGCGTGCGGTACGACCACGCCGCCTTCGCCCTGGATCGGTTCGACCATCACGCCGACGGTTTCGTCGCGGCGCGCGCGATCGAGCGCCGCGAGATCGTCGAAGGGCACCATTCTGAAGCCGGGCATCAGCGGCTGAAACCCCTGATGGTACCGCTCCTGGCCGGTCGCGCTCACGGTGGCGAGCGTGCGGCCGTGGAACGATCCGAGCGTCGTCAAAATCTCGAAGCGCCCGTTGCCGACGCTGCTGCCCCATCGCCGCGCGAGCTTGATCGCGGCCTCGTTCGCCTCCGCCCCGGAGTTTCCCAAAAAGACTTTTCCGTCGCCGAAATGATTCGCCAGCCGCTCGACCAATCGCGCACTCGCCTCGGTGTGAAAAACGTTGGAAACGTGCGTGAGCCTTTCCGCCTGTTCCTTGATCGCGCGCACGACGCGGGGATTTCCGTGACCAAGGCTGGTGACCGCGAGCCCGCAGAAAAAATCGAGATAGCGATTGCCGTCGGCGTCGTACAGATACGCGCCATGCCCGCGCGCGAACGCGATCGGGAGGCATCCGTAAACATCGACCATGTGTCGATGCGTGAGTTCTACGATCTCGGCGTTGTTCATCGCGGCTTGCCGCCCTCCGCGCTGCGCGCCGTGTCGGTCAAGGCCGATACTTTCGCGCGGCGCTGCACCACTTCGGTGCCGATTCCCGAGCGGGTGAAGATTTCGAGCAGCACCGCATGTTTGTTGCGGCCATCTATTATATGGGTCTTCGCGACGCCCTTGTTGAGCGCCTCGATGCAGCACTCGACCTTCGGAATCATCCCTTCGTGAATTGTCCCGCGCGCGATCAGGCGCCGCGCTTCGGCCGCGTCGAGCGTCGAGAGCAATTTGCCGTCCTTGTCCTTCACGCCTTCGACGTCGCTCAGCAGGATCAATTTTTCCGCCTTGAGCGCAGCCGCGATCTCGCCCGCCGCGGTGTCGGCGTTGATATTGTACGTCTGGCCGTCGCGCCCGAAACCGGTCGGCGCGATCACCGGGATAAAATTGTTGGCCTCGAGCGTGCGCAACAACTCCGGATTCACGCGATCGACTTCGCCGACCAGCCCGATATCGACGCGCGAGCGCTTGCCGTTCTCGCCCGTCACCACCATCCGCATCTTGCGCGATCTGATCAGGTCGCCGTCCTTGCCCGACAGGCCAACCGCGCGACCGCCCATGCGCGAAATCGTCGCGACGAGATCCTTGTTGATTCTCTGCAGGACCATTTCGGCCGCTTCCATCGTCGCTGGATCGGTCACGCGCATCCCGCGCACGAAGCGCGACTTTAGCCCGAGCTTGCCGATCAGTTCGGTAATTTGCGGACCGCCGCCGTGCACGATAATCGGGTTGATGCCGACCAGGTCGAGCAGCACGACTTCCTGCGCGAAACTTTCGCGCAGCTCCTCCGTCTGCATCGCATGGCCGCCATACTTGATGACGAAGGTTTTGCCGCGAAAGCGCCGAATGTACGGCAGCGCCTCGATGAGCACGTCGGCTCGATTGTGAGTGGCCTCTTTCATGCCCTCGCTAACTTCTCCGAAACCCCGAAAAAAGAAATCAAAACAGTAATGCACGCGCCGCGCAATCAGTCGCCTGCGCGGCCGTTAATGCCAGTGTAACGATTGAGCGGCAGCTACAGAATATAGCGGGAGAGATCTTCGTCCTTGACGATTTCATCGAGGCGGCCGTGAACGTAGGCGGCGTCGATTGTCAGCTCGCGATCCGGTAGTTCCGGCGCGTTGAACGACAGCTCTTCGAGCAGCCGCTCGAGCACAGTATGCAGCCGGCGCGCGCCGATATTTTCCGAGCGTGCGTTGACCTTGGCCGCGATCTCCGCGAGCGCCGCGACCCCGTCCTCGCTGAAGCGCATATGCACACCCTCGGTCTCCATCAGCGCGACGTATTGCCGCGTCAGCGCGTTCTCGGGCTCGGTGAGGATGCGAATAAAGTCCTCGCGCGTGAGCGCCTTCAGCTCGACGCGAATCGGAAAGCGTCCCTGGAACTCGGGAATCAGGTCCGACGGCTTCGAGGTGTGAAACGCCCCCGACGCGACGAACAAAATGTGGTCGGTCTTGACGGCTCCATATTTCGTGTTGACCGTCGATCCTTCGACTATCGGCAGCAGGTCGCGCTGCACGCCCTCGCGCGAGACGTCCGGACCGTGCGACTCGCGCCCCGCGATCTTGTCGATTTCGTCGATGAACACGATCCCCGACTGCTCCGCGCGCGTGATCGCCTCGTGCGCCACCGCCTCCATATCCACCAGCCGCGCCGCTTCCTCCGTGGTCAGCAGCTCGAGCGCCTCGGGAATCTTCACTTTGCGCGTGCGCGTCTTCTTGGGCATGAGCTGATTCATCAGCTCCTTCATGTTGAGGCCCATTTCTTCCATGCCTTGCGGCGTGAAGACTTCGATATTGGGTACGGCGTTCGCGCTCACTTCGAGCTCGACTTCGCGATCGTCCAGGTGGCCGCCGTTCAGCAGCTTGCGCAACTTCTCGCGCGTGTCTTTGTGCGAGTCGTTGTCGATTACCTCCATATGCCCCTCGGGCGTGATACCCGCGGGACGGCGAACTTTGGTCGGCGCCGGGAACAGCAGATCGAGCAGCCGCTCTTCGGCATTCTCGCGCGCCTTGACCGCGACGCGATCGCGCGCCTCGTCGCGCACCATCTTGACCGCACACTCGGCCAGGTCGCGAATCATCGACTCGACGTCGCGCCCGACGTAGCCGACCTCGGTGTAGCGCGACGCTTCCACCTTGACGAACGGCGCCTGCGCCAGCCGCGCGAGGCGCCGCGCAATTTCGGTTTTGCCGACGCCGGTCGGTCCGATCATCAGGATATTCTTCGGCGCGATTTCGTCGCGCAGCTCCGGCGCGACATTCTGCCGCCGCCATCGGTTGCGCAGCGCGATCGCAACTGCGCGCTTCGCCTCATGCTGCCCGACGATATAACGATCGAGCTCCGAGACGATCTCGCGCGGCGTCATCACCTGTGGAACTGGCATTGGTTGAAAACTTCCTGACGCTATAACTCTTCGAACACGAATTGGTCGTTAGTATAAACGCAGACTTCCGCCGCGATTTTCATCGCGCCTTCCGCGATCTGCCGCGCGGTCAT
>JBAWCX010000431.1:0-3973 GCA_049590495.1 Binatus sp. (SeqCode) | reverse complement strand
GTCGGCGCGAAGCCCGCGCGCGTAGCCACGTCCGCGCGCCGTCGCGCACCGGAACTCGACCGCCACGCGCTCAATCCCGATGGTTGCCGTCAGTTTGCGGTGTCGTTGCCGGCGCCGGTTCTTCGGCGTTGAACGATTCGTACGCCTTGATGATCGACTGCACCAGCCGATGCCGCACGACGTCGCGGTCGTTGAACCGAACGAACGAAATTCCCTGCGTGTTGCCCAGCACGATGCTCGCTTCCTTCAGGCCAGACAGCTTGCCGCTGGGAAGATCGATCTGCGTGACGTCGCCGGTGATGACGGCCTTGGAGTTGTAGCCGAGGCGCGTCAGGAACATCTTCATCTGCTCCGAGGTCGTGTTTTGCGCCTCGTCGAGAATGATGAACGAGTCGTTGAGTGTGCGCCCGCGCATGAACGCGAGCGGCGCGACCTCGATCGTCCCGCGCTCCAGCATCCGGCGCGCGCGATCGAAATCCACCATGTCGTGCAGCGCGTCGTAGAGCGGCCGCAGGTACGGATTTACCTTCTCCGCGAGGTCGCCGGGCAGGAAGCCGAGCTTCTCGCCCGCTTCGACGGCGGGCCGGCACAGCACCATCCGTGTCACTTGATTTTTCATCAATGCGGCCAGCGCCATCGCCATCGCAAGATACGTCTTGCCGGTGCCGGCGGGACCGATACCGAAGACGATATCGTGGTTGCGAATCGAATCGATGTAGAGTTTCTGGTTGATGCTCTTGGGCGAGATGACGCGCTTGTTCGCCGAGACGTAAATCGTGTCGAGAAAAATATCCTTGAGCTCGGCGTTGCGGTCGCCGCGAATAATTCGAATCGCGTACTCGACGTCGCTCGGATATATCGGGTAGCCGTGCTTGAGCAGATCGTAAATCTCGCCGATCACTTTGCCCGCGAGCGCCTGCTCGGCGTGGGCGCCGGAAATTCTGAGCGAGGTGCCAGTAACGCCGATTCGAACGCCGAGCGCAGCCTCGACGGTGCGGACGTGCGCGTCATGCTGGCCGAGCAAATCGGTGAACAGGCGCGGATCGTCGAAATGGAGTTCGAGCGAGTCTTCGGTGGCTAACTGGGAAATTGCCGCGGCCTCTGAAGGTACTGATTTCGTCTCTGTCGCCTACCGGTCAACACTCGTTCAAGCACCGGCGAAGGTAATGGTAGTCATTTCGCGCGGTGTATGAAAGTGGTCGGAAAGCTATTGCACCAATGCGGCGACTTTGGCCAGCGCCTCGTCGAGTTTCGACGGGTCGCGGCCGCCTGCTTGGGCGAGGTCGGGGCGGCCGCCGCCGGTGCCGCCTACTATTGGCGCGATGTTCTTGATGATGTCGCCGGCTTTGATCTTCGATGTGAGGTCGGGGGTTACTGCTACCAGCAGCGCGACCTTCCCGTCGCCCAGGTCGGAGCCGAGCGCGACTACTGCAGAGCCGTGCTTTTGACGCATCCGATCGGCCATCTCGCGCATCGTGCGAGGATCGACGCCGTCGAGCTTGCGCGTGATTACCTTGACGCCGCCGATCTCGCGAACACTTTCTTCGGATGATTCGCTGCCGGCGCCCGAGGCGAGCTTCTGTTCCATCGCGCGCAGCTTTTTCTCGAGCTCCTTTTCGCGCGCCAGCAGTTTTTCCAGCCTCTCGATCGCCGCGCCGTCGCGGGCGCCGAGCTGCGCGCCGATCTCTTCGAGAATTTTCTCGCGCTTGCGAATCGTTTCGAGCGCGCCTTGTCCCGTCACCGCCTCGATTCTCCGCACTCCCGCTGCGACTCCCGACTCCGCTTCGAGCTTGAACATCCCGACGTCGCCGGTGCGCGAGATATGCGTGCCGCCGCATAGCTCGACCGAAAAATCGCCCATCCTGACCACGCGCACGCGGTCGCCGTACTTCTCGCTGAAAAATGCGAGCGCGCCCGCCTTGATCGCGTCGTCGTACGCCATTTCTTCGACCGTCACCGCGGCGTTCTCGCGGATACGCGCGTTGATTTCCTCCTCGATAGTCGCGAGCGCGTCGTCCTTGACGGGCCCGGTGTGCGCGAAATCAAAGCGTAGCTTGTCGGGATCGACGAGCGAGCCCTCCTGATGGACCGAATTGCCGAGCACGTCGCGCAGCGCGTAGTGGAGGATGTGCGTCGCGGAATGATTCAGCATCGCGGCGTCGCGGCGGAGCCGATCGATCTTGAGCGTGACGCGCGCGCCGCGAGCGAAGTCTCCCGCCTCGCCACGGAGAATCCGTCCCACGTGAACGATCGAGCCCTCGGCCTTGCGCGTGTCCGACACTTCGAGAAGCGCACCCGACGCGGTCTCGATTACGCCGCGGTCTCCGACCTGGCCGCCGCCTTCGGGATAGAAGGGCGTCTCCGCGACGACGACCGCAACGTGCTCGGCGTCCTTGCCGCCGCTCGCGAGCACTTCAGACTCGCCTTCGTAACTGCGGTAACCAACGAATCGCGACGCGGTGCCCGCGCCGAAACTGACCTCGGGCACAACGGCGTCATCTTTGCGCGCGGCGCGTCCGCGTTCCTTCTGCTCGTCCATTAGGCGGTTGAAGCCCGCGACGTCCACATCAATTGAGTGATTGCGCAGCACGTCCTCGGTTAGATCGAGCGGAAAGCCGTAGGTGTCGTACAGCTTGAATGCGATATCGCCCGGCAGCGTATGACCGCCGCTTTTCTTGATCCGTGCGAGTTCGGTGTCGATCAGTTCGAGCCCGCGATCGAGCGTCTCGCCGAAGCGCGATTCCTCCTGTGTGATCACTTCGGCGGTCTTAGTCGCTGCAGCTTTGATTTCCGGATACGCGGCGCCCATCGCCTCGACCACGCCCGCATGCGCCATCGCGAGGAATGGACGATGGATTCCAAGATAGCGGCCGTGACGCGCGGCGCGGCGAATGATCCGGCGCAGCACGTACTCGCGATCGGTGTTGCCGGGCGTAACGCCGTCCGCGATCAGGAAGGTCATGGTGCGCGCGTGATCCGCAATCGCGCGATAAGAGATATCCCGTTGTTCGTCTCCGCCGTAGGGTTGGCCGTTGCCGACTTCCTTTGCGGCTATTTCAATCTTTTTGATGATCGTCCGGAACAGATCGATGTCGTAGTTGCCGAGGATCTTGCCCGTCTCGATACTCTGCATCGCCGCCGCGATACGCTCGAGTCCTGAGCCGGTATCGACGTGCTTTTTGGGCAGCGGAGTCAGCGCGCCCGACTCGTCGCGGTTGTACTGAATGAAAACCAGGTTGCCGATCTCGATAAATCGCTCGCATCCGTCGACGTTCACAAAACATTTCTGGCCGGGGTGGTTTTTCTTCGGATCGCACGCAGCTTCGCCGCGGTCGATGCTGATTTCCGAGTTGTACCCGCATGGCCCCGTCGGGCCCATCTCCCAGAAATTATCCTTGTCGCCGAATTGCAGAATGCGGTCGCGCGGCAGCACGCCCATCTTCAGCCAGATGTCTTCGGCCTCCTTGTCGTCCTTGTGAACGGTCGCGTAGAGGAGGCTCGGATCGATTTCCCAGACCCTGGTGATGAGCTCCCAATGCCATCGAATCGCTTCTTCCTTATAGTAGTCGCCGAACGACCAGTTGCCGAGCATCTCGAAAAAAGTGTGATGGTAAGTGTCGCGGCCGACTGCCTCGAGATCGTTGTGCTTGCCCGATATGCGCAGGCATTTCTGGACGTCGACGACGCGCACATGCTGAGGCGTGCGCACGCCGAGGAAATAATCCTTGAACTGCACCATCCCGGCGTTGACGAAGAGCAGGGTCGGATCGCCCTTGGGAATCAGCGAGGCAGATGGCACGATCGTGTGACCGCGCTCGGCGAAGAAATCGAGAAACGATTGTCGAATTTTTGCGGTAGTCCAGCGCATGGAGTTCCAATTCTATTGAGCGGCGAGGGAAGGGTAAATCACTTTCATTGTATGCGGAACCCACCGTGGGTTTCGCACCTCCTTCGGCAGGGGTGACCCCTGCAC